>JAIRMQ010000008.1 GCA_031258575.1 Holosporaceae bacterium
CTGGCGGAATGGTTTTCCTAGAAATAGGATATGGACAAAAAAAAAGTGTCTCCCAAATTTTTAATGAGAATTCCTTCGAAATAAATGAAATCAAAAAAGATCTTAATGGAATAGACAGGGTTATATGCACCATTAATCATAGGAGGCAAAAATATTTACAAGTCTAACTCATGAACTTTATCCACACTTAATAATCGGTTTCTGAGCAAGTCTTATTCTGAAAATCTAGTTGGAACAAATACGTGTCCGCTGTTTTCTTCCAAAGTTCCTGTTCCTGTTCCAGGTACCATGAAATATGTTTGCCAAACATTAGCTTTGACGCATATTGATCCATGCTAATACCATGAACAGCTAACATAGCACTATATAAATCTATATTGGGAGAATATCTTTTCACCATAGGCTTTAGGACATCAAATAACTGATCTTGTGGTGTTTCATCAGATTTATCTATTGCCGCAAAGTGGCTCCATCTTATAGGCAACTCAAGCTCGGCATGTCGCGAAAAATCGCTTAGCAAATTTATAAATAAAAAATTTTTTTACAAATCCAGAAAGGATAACTTATTTTGATTATAAAACAGTTCGTGGACACAACGATATCACAGGACAAGACGTTGTAGGAATTGTTGCTGGCGTAACAGAAACAGGAGCAATACAATTGACAACATCTGAGGGTATTGTTACAGTACAAACTGGAACTTTACGTCCTATAGAGGTAATTATGATACAGAACTGCTTAAACTGTGCGCATTACAGGCTAAAAGGAGTTCTTCTATGTTTTTACGGATCTATGCTAATCGCACTGTTTGCTCAGATTTCGGTACCAGTATCTCCGGTACCGTTTACACTACAGACGTTGGCGTTTCTTCTGGTTGCTCGTCAATTTGGGCCGAAACACGGAGCTTGCGCTGCTCTTTTGTATCTAACAGAGGGAATTTGCGGAATACCAGTATTTGCAAACTTCTCAAGTGGTGTTTCCGTTCTATTATCTCCAAGTGGCGGATATTTGCTCGGAGCAGTCCCTGCAATATTTTTAACTGGAATCTTAATTCAGCGAATGAAAAACAAAAAGTTTGTCTCGATATTCCTTGCTGGATTATCCGGAGAAATCGTTGTATTCCTGTGGGGATATTTGCGCCTCAGTAATTTTGTTGGATTCTATGATGCATATTTGCTTGGAGTTGCGCCATTTCTCTTTACGGATCTGTTAAAACTAACTGTATTTTCGTTGTACGCACGCGAAAAATGATTAACTTAAGAGCGCATCATCTGTGTGCTTGTTGGAGATAAGTGGATTACGATGAGGATGGATCTGGAAGGGTTCGATAGAGTGATGGTTGAGTTGAGTAAGTGACGAAAAATGAAAGTATTGCATATTGAAAATATTTCTCTCTTATAGAGCGTTCAATCACTCAACCAGAGACGCTTTCGTAACTCCGCATCCATCATATACGATGGGTCTATTTGCGACTTCCATTAAATATACTTTATCCGCACGCGTTGGCTAGGATTGTAGAGGAAGATACATTGTCAGACGGTTTAGAAAAACGATAAACGCTTTAACATTTACTACCACATGTGAGATTGTAGGTGTATCAAGAATCAGATACTCTATCGTACTTTTTTAGCGCGACACAGTTGCCTGACAAATCTGTCAAGACAGCCTCTACCGGAGAGCCTTCTACATTTCATGTTTTCTCTTTGCACACTTCAGAACACTTTACACTTTCTTCTTTACGGAAAATCGCCTGACAAACGCCTCAAAACCTTAACTTGAACCTCAAAAGGAACCAAAAAATGCATGCACATTAATTGGCAAGGCTTTTTAACGCTTTTAATCCTTTTTCTACGCGCTCTTCAATATCCTTATTCTGTGTTTCTTGTTTTATAAAGGACAAACACTTTATCGAGCATATTCGAACTTTTTTCATATTCTCTGCTACATTCGACATCCCCAGTTTCAACACATCAAGTCTACTTTTTACTAATTGACCTACAGCTTCATTAGCCAAATAATCGTCATCGGATATCTCATTTTTGACTTCCCATTCAGCCATCTTTCTTATAGCTTGATTTTTTTCGTTTTCATTAAGCCATATCCTACACATTTTTTCCATTTCAGCATAAATTACAGAAGTAGAGTGCTCATCTGCCATCATTCGCTCTACAGGATAGCAACAACTATCCATCGCAGACAACTGAGAGACTGTTACACATATGCATGTAAGTGTGATTAAAAGCTGCTTCATAATTTACCTCCATTAAGCTGTTTTAATAATATCATGGTCTTACAATTTTTGCAACACTGTGAATATTGTCAGGATATCTTTCTTCTTCTTCAATTATTGGACGGATTTTCTCAGGTATCTGCAATATTTTTATACGCGGAACATTCAGTGGAGCAACATTAAGACTAGGTATATGACTCAAAAGTGAAGAATATGCAGAAGATATTGCTTTTTTTACAGACGCAAAATATGCCTCATATGGAAAAGTTGAATGACCAAAGCGAATTTGCATTCGGGGGTATTGTATAGACAATCTAAATGTGTTTTCTGACAAATCATCTCCTTCCAGGTAATTGGGGTCATCTGCACTAGACCCAAGTATAGTTCTTACCTCTTCAAGATGGACTGTTTTGTTTTTTTCGGAAAGCCAAGGTACAGTAGCAAGTCGTCGTGCAGAATCGGATATTCTGGTCCATTTAAAATATAACTCTCCTATTCCTTGATCAATTTTTAAAGGGACGTCTGAGTTGTTCTCCTCTTTAACAAGTCTTTCCGCATCACGTAACCAATGATACCAGTGCAAAAATTCATGAAACAAAGATTCAGCCGTATCGACCTGTTGCAGGCGTATCGAAACAAGATTGCTTTTTTCTAAACGCCCTTCAACAAGCTGTAAACTTATAATGTGATTATTAAATGATACAAACCCATTTTCAATATTATTTTTTTTCTTGCAAAGGAAAAGTCGGTAAGATCCCATAGGGCTATCAAATTTCTACTATTATTCCTAATATAAAAAAAAGTGGGATTAACCTTGAGCAATCATCTTAAAGTACAATTAAGTTGTTTAAATACTTCTAATTTTATGGTATCTTCGCAAACGCCATTACCATTACTATCACGCCGTCTTATTTCTATCAAAATTCTGTACAAAAGAACTCTCCCTATCGGATTTTTGGCAATATCTTTAAATTTCTCAACGAAAAAAAATGACATATCTATGGAATTAAAACTTGCATCTATTATTTTGCTTGCAACTTGCTCTTCCCCTTTATAACCAGCTGTTATAAAATTTTCCATTCCATCATAAGCAACAACACCGAACATCTGCATATACCACTCTGTGATAGGAGAATTTTCTCTGTTGTCGATGTTTGCGCATGACCACTTTATAGCTTCTGCAGTTGTCGGTTGTCGACCATTTGATGGAAAATAGATGTTTGTTTCTGATTCGTGAGGAGAAATTTTTTTAACTATTTGTGCCCTATCATGTAGATTAAGTGGTACCAAAGTGGTGGTACCAATTGTTGAGTTCACAGTAAAATATATATATCGTCCCTTCTCTGGAGCCAAAGTCTTCGAAATACCTTTATGATACCATTTTGGCTGAAAAGATAAGGGCATATTTGCTAGAGCAATGTTATCAAAATCCAACATTGTATCAGAAATCATCCCCTCCACATTCCCAGCAGCCACCACCATCACGATCATAGTAATTTTCAATAAGATTTTCATAAGCGTCTCTTCATATAATCATATAAACTAACTTTAATTTGATTATACGGCTAAAACTTTTACAAATAATATTTTCATTTCTCCGTCCTTAATTGTTAGATCTTTATATATGGAAGAACAGTCCATTTCTGTGTTTAGGCTTCCTTTGATAATGCTCCGATTGGATGGAGCTGACGAGAGGTAGGTGAACTTTTTTGCTCCTGGAAGCCAATTCCAATCAGAATATGCAATCCATAGTATTTTAGCTTTGTTTTCTCCAATTCCGAGAACACAATAAATTAACGCTTCTGGCTCGAAACCACATGGAAGAATATATCCGGATTGGGCATATTGATTCGTTCCTCCTCCAAAATATGGAAGCATCGCGCTGCTAACTATATAATCAAGATCTTTCAACGTTATTTTTTTATCCGCTCTGTTCTGCGAAATATTTTGAAACATATTAACAGCGCAGTGAGCGCAGAATTCCATTCGTTCGTGAATTCGAGCCAATTTCGGAACATCGTGCATGTAGTACATCAGCACAACCAGGACGGGAATTGATACAGCGAATTCTATAAGAATCGCACCTTTGCTACTGAGGAGTTTTCTGACTGATTTACGAAAATACGTGGATGATTTTGTTTGATTTAAATTTAAAACTTTGCCAGTATTTTTGTTGATATTTTGATTCACGTCGCCTCTCTTTATGAGTTGCCTCCCCGTGTTATTATAGGCAAATATCGAAAGTTGCAAAATTTGTTATCTGGAAACTATACACATTCCTGAATACGTCAATTGCTTCTTTTGTATTATACTCTGAAATCATAACACTACCCACATACACATACTGCACGGGACACAATACTCATAGGTTTAGCATAAATAAAATTAAAATAGGGTTAATAAACCTTTTGTTGACCTAAATATACGAATATTGAATAGGCTTTTTATATTGTTTTTTCATGAACGATTCTATCGATTATCAGTTGTAAAGAACTTTGGAACTCCCCGATTAAGGGTTTTTCTTCCAAGCTGATGCAATTTTGCTGAAAGACTGTTATCCATCAGCGTGTAATAGGACGGTAGAAAGGATATTTTAGATTTTATCTCCGAAGATGCCTGATCTATCCGCGGCGATGCATTAATGACTCTGTTCCTTACCTTATTCCAAGTGTCATAAACCGCAGAACAATACGGCTTATAAAACTTTGCGGCTTTCGAATGGTAATATCCAACAGCATGAGTCCATGAACTATATGTTTTTTTCAGCTCGGTGAAGAATTTAGCCGCATAATCTACGTTGTATTTGGGAGTGAAGGCCTCCTCCAGGCTTTTAAAGGCACGCGGATGATGCATTAAATTTACTTGCATGCATCCAATATCTATATTTCTTTTACCGCGGGCTATTAATTTTTTAACCGCAGCGATTGCTGCACTCTTAGTTGAGAAGTAATGCCCCTTTCCATCGACACAAATAGTCCACGGATACGGTCTCTTCGGACTAGAGTCTATAGAATGCCCCGATTCAATAGTGCCTATAGCCATGAATAATCTGTGCGGTATTCCATATTTTTTTTCCGCCTTCGCTATTTCATTTTCACATAAATCATGTTGAGAAAAGTATCCATTGCGGGGATATTGCATTACTTTTTTTTCCATACCATCGATATTCGAAACAAACAAAAGCGACAACACCGGAACTATAAAAAATACACACACTATTTTCTCTCCAACTTCTTACTCATATTTAGTAGAAGCAAAAAACGTGCCATCCTCTTTGGAATTAATGAATATTCGATATTTTCATAAAAAACTGCAGCTAAACATTAATTTTTAGCCGTCATTTCTGCTGAAATTAAGAAAGTATTAGTCTTATTTTCGAAACAAGAAGGATGTTTATTAGTCATCCTATTGTCGGTCTTTTTTCATCTTTTCTGTTTGAAAATTTTTGTCACGTACAATTGGATTGTCGTTTTATTAAAAGTTTTCATATAAGATGTGTTCTATAGATTTAAAAAACTGAAAAAGGAATAATTATGGGGAATTTATTCGTGGTCTCCGGACCTTCTGCAGTCGGGAAAACTTCCGTTGTTAACGCAATTATGGAGAAAAATCACTCTATCCAGAGAATAGTGACGTGTACCAGTAGAGAAAGGAGAAAAACTGAAAAAGATGGAATCGATTATTATTTTCTAGAGAAAAAAGGTTTTTTAGCGAGGATCGAAGCGGGAGAATTTATAGAATTTTCAGAAGTTTATGGCGATTATTATGGAGTTACGCTCTCTACCATAAAAGAGTCCATCCGAAAAGACGGAGAATTCGTTTTAACGATCGATTGGCAAGGCTTTTTAAAAATAAAGTCAGCGATAAAAGAGAAAGTCTGGGGAATATTTATATTACCTCCGTCTTTGAATGCGTTGGAAATCCGTATAAAAGCTAGAGGAGAAGATTCTCCGGAATCGATAGCTATACGTATCGAAAAAGCAAAAGAGGAAATAGCGCAATCCAAACACTACGATTTTTGTTTCGAAAATTCAGAGATAGATTCCACTGCCGAAAATATCTTGAAAACAATTACCTCTATTAAAAGAAAAAACGCTATTTTATGAAACTCTTTTACATTTTATTTTTCTTTTTTTTGTTCGATTTTATAAAAGCGGATATTACTCTTGTTAGAGACGCTGAAAGTGAAGAAATTCTAAAAGAAATGGCACAACAGATTTTTAAAGTCGCAAAATTACGTACTGAATCCGCAAAGGTTTATATAATTAATTCCGAAGAAATCAACGCTTTTACCATTGGAAACGGATATATTTTTATTACTTCAGGTCTGCTTTTATTTTTCGACGATCCATTACAAATTGTAGGAATATTATGCCATGAAACTGGACACATAGCCGCGGGGCACATTAATAGGAAAATAAGTGCAATTCAAAATCGTTCTGTTAATACAACACTTGCTATGCTCGCTGGAATTATCGGAGCATCTATAACAGGATCTGAAAAAGCAATGGCCCTCGCATTAGGCTATGTTATGACGGATGAAAGGCTTTTCCTTCGTTTTTCAAGGGGGGAAGAATTAGCTGCCGATGCCTTAGCCGTAGAATATTTAGAGAAGTTAGGATACGGAGCAGACGTTTTGATAGATGTCTTCGGAACTTTCAATCGCATGGATCATTTAACCGGAGGCAAAAATTTACCAGCTTATATAAGTTCTCATCCGAAACCTGAAGAGAGAATTTTTGCTGTCCAGAAACACGCGAAACACAGAAAATACTATGCAGATCAAGACCTTCTTTTGAGATATAAAAGAATTCGACTCAAAATAAAAGCATATCTGAATAAAATTGATCTAAAAACTGTCGTACCAGAGGACGATTATTCAAAGGCCATTTACTTCTATCGAATAGGAAGAACAACTGACGCTATTAATCTTCTGCAGCATGACAATTCCAGAGACATTTATCAAAAAGAGACATTGGCGCAGATATTGTATGATTCCGGTCAATTAAAGGAAGCCATAAATATTTACGAAGGAATTTATAGCAAGAATATCCATGCTTTAATCAAAATCAATTATTCCAATGTATTGATTGAGGCCAACACGAAAGTCGATATTGCCATATCAATTTTAGAAAGTTTAAAATATTCCGAACGGTTTAACAGCGAAGTTTACAGATTGCTGGCCAAAGGTTATGGCAAACTCGGGAAGAAAGAATTATCCATGTTTATGTTAGCGCAGGAGCAAATGCTTCTGGGAAATTATCATGTAGCATATAAATTAATAAACACTTGCATCGAAAAGCTCGACAAGAAAAATCAGAAAAAAGCAAAATATCTTAAAGAGTTACTGGAACGCGATTACAGAGAGTATATATTCAGGAAATTTTAGCGCTTTCCCTTATTTATATAATCTTCAATCGTTTCGTCAAGCATATTAACGACTCTATATAGGGTAATACACCGAAAATTTTTCTGTAAAATTGATATTTCTGTTAATTGTGCCGATAAAATTCATACATTAAAAATTAATTTTCCTATTTTTCGTTAAAAATTGTGGTAATTTGTTTTTGTTTTTTGATAACATTATTCTAGTAATAGTTTCGCTTACGCGAAGAGAGAAGTATTTTTATGCAGACCTGGTTTAAAATAGACTTAGCTGGCTTGTTAGCTGTAATTTTCGGAATAATTTTTTTCTTCTCGAATTCTCATATGCTAACTTCCATTTCTTTGCTGATCGCTTCCCTTTTGCTTTTACGTAGTCTTTATACTGCTCGATATGAGGCTATGAAATATCGTGAATTACTTTGCCATTATCAATCTGTACTATCTTCTTCTACCGATGGATGGATAGCCTGGAACACAAAAGGAAATTATATAGGCTCTTCTAAAAAGTTGAAGGTTTGTTTTGGAATCAAGCAAACTCCCATACACATGTCAGATATTTTATCAGCGGTGGATCCTAGTAATGCGGATGAATTATCGCTTCATTTAGGGACGCTTAAAAAACAAGGCAGTAGCTTTAAGTTAATTGTTAAAACTCTGCAGAACAACAATAAAATAGAAATCAGCGGGTCTCATATGATCATAAACAACATCGAAACTATACTGCTTTGGTGTTCAAATATCACTGTATCGACTACCTTAATAGACTCTCTTGAGAAAAAACTAATTTCCACGAGAAATAAGGTTGATTCTCTATGTAAGGCGCTCGATACATTGCCGATTCCAGTATGGATACATAATAAAAAAATGGAGATTATATATTGCAATAAAACTTATTCTGATTATCTTGATGCAAGCGTCGATAAAATTATTTCTGAAAATCTTCCTCTTATCCCAGGTAATTTGTTCGGCCAGGGACATTCGTTAGCGGAAAATGCAAAGAAATGCAATAGAATACAGTCTATCTCGCAATCAATTGTCGTAAATGCCGCAAGAAAGAAGATATCTATTCATGAAGTGCCATTGCCTGATGAGAGTCTTGTTGGATACGTGAGAGATATTACTGTAGAAGAGTCTCTTACCGAAAATTTAGACAGAGTAATAACCGCTAACTACGAGGTTTTGGAAAATATTTCTACCGCAATAGTTATATTCGGAGAAAACACGAGAGTTGTTTTTTCCAACAATGCATATCAACGCATAATGGGATTGGAAGCGAATTGGTTACGTTCCAAGCCGACGTTTAGTGAAGTTCTGGACGAATTAAGGAATAACAGGCAATTATCTGAACAAGCAGATTATCAGGCATTTAAAAAATCTCAGTTGGCTCTATTCACATCTATTACTTCTCCTATTCAAGAGCTTGTTCATTTACCAAACGGAAAAACTTTGCGTCTTGTAATCGCGCCTTATCCTCTCGGAGGATTGCTTTTTATGTATGAAGACGTCACGGATTCTTTGACTCTACAGAGAAAAAATAATACTCTTCTCGCCGTGCAAAAAGAAACCCTGGATAATCTTTACGAAGGAATTATGGTCTATGGCAGCAACAATCGTATGAAAATAATAAATAAGTCAGCTCTTAAAATATGGCATTTCGGAGATAAATCTAGCCTAAAAGGAATGCACGTTTCTGAAACTTTGGAGCATATTAAAGATGAGTTAGATTACGGAAACGATTGGGCAGCGTTTCGAGAACATACCATTAGCAATCTCACGGATAGAATAGTGAAAACGGGGAAATTACTCAAAAAAGACGGTTCGGTAATACTTTTTACCTACATTCCCCTGCCAGATGGCGCTCATATGCACAGTTTTATTGATATTACCGACACTTGCGTGGTAGAGAGAGCTATTTTGGAGAAAAATCAAGCTTTGAAGACGGCTCAGGAACTTAGGGTGGAATTTGTGTCAGGTATTTCTACTGAATTGAAGGAACCTCTCAATGTGCTAATTGGATTTGCGGAATTACTTACGCATCAGTATTTTGGAACACTGAATGATAAACAACTTGAATATTGTCAATGCATTTTGAGCGCATCTAATCAACTACACCAGCTAACAAATGATTTGTTGGAGATGGTTTCAATAGATATAGACTCTGTGCACCTGGATATTTCGTCTTTTGTTGTGGAAGACGCAATAGATGAAGTCATTTGTAATCTTAACAAGAGAATTAACGAGAAAAGTATCGATGTAGTAAAAAATTATCCAGAAGAAAAAACTGTCTTTAATGGAGATAAAATTCGCATCAAGCAATCCATTTATAACGTTCTAACTAACGCTATACAATTTACACCTCCAAATGGAAAAATAGACCTTCGTGTAGCTAGGGATGAGAAGTGTCTAAAAATTATAATCAAAGATAAAGGCGTTGGTTGTTCTCAAAATCAACCTAAAAGGATTTTTCAAAGATCCAAAGTCCCAATTTTCTTTGACGTAAATAACGATAAGGGAATCAGCATGCCATTTGTCAGATCACTGATAGAATTGCATGGAGGCAGTTTAAAAATTACTTCAGATGTTGGAGAAGGAACATGTGTTATATGCTCTCTTCCGATAAATGGCATTCCGCAGCAATCCTTCAATGAAGGCAACAACATTATTCTAGAAAACACTAAAGAAGCTGCTAATTCTTAAAAAGATCTATTTATAGGAATTTTTCTCAACAAACCGAAAGACTTTTTGTTTTAAAATTAGTGGCGGATTTCACCTCAAACGGAGTGATTCACGTTACTCGAAAATTTCTGCTTGCTCTTTTATAAATTCCATGCAAAAATCTCTAAATTTCCAAAGTTAGTTCTTAAATCTGCTTGATTTGAGTTTAGTAGGAGAAGGTTATGCTTAAAGGTATATGTTGTTTTTTCGTATATTCTATTTTATTTTGCAAAGCTTTTGCAGAACATCAAACTGAACAAACTACCGTGGATGTTCAAACTTTTGAGACAGAAGAAAATATGCCGGCGATTGATGCTTCTGTTGGAATAAAGGCGCTTCACGAAAGAAAAGATAGGTATGCTTTTGGTGGTAAAAACTCGTCTGTCGTCGCGCTTACTCCGGCACTTTCTATGGGAGAGAATTTCATTTTAGAAGGCGATGTTTCTTACGGTTATCATTTCAAATACACAGGGGCTTTGTTGAGTGAAAAGTTTCTTCCAAGCTATCTAGTAGGGGACAGAGCTACTCTTCATGAAGTATTTGATCGCAGCACAATGAGAGTAGATTCCGATAAAAATATAAACAAACCACATTTTTATAGGGGATATACAAGAGCTATATACAATAATAAAGGAAATAATTTTCGCGCCATCTTAGGAGACGCAGCAATGGGAAACACCATCGGCTTTCAATCATCCTTTTCTGGAGGCGGTATTAGTATTTTCAGACAGGACGGTAATGGAAACTCTATAAATAATGGGTCTCCAATCGTTATAACTCGATTAAGTAAGTTCGAATGTAGAATGAGAGACCAGGTAGTTGCTGTACGTATTCTGCGACCGGGAGTATATTCTTTTGATGATCTACCAGAAGAAGCAAAACTCCCTGACGTAAAAGTAAAAATTAGCGATTACCTTGGAAGGTCGGAAGAATTAGTTGTAGATTATTGGGGTGGATATGGTACTCTAGAAGAGGGGAAGGACGACTTTATTATAAGCGTACTTTGTAATCACAGATGGGATGTAGATGATCCTTACAGACTAAGATATAAAAAGAAGCCGTATTATAGCGGCAATTACCGTTATGGTTTTTCAGATGAAATTACTGTTGGAGTAGGTGGACAATCGGATGAAAACTCTTATTTAATAGACACCGTTGTAATTTTTACTGGAGAATTTGGAAAAATATCTCCAAATTTTGCCTATAGTGATGTAAAAAATGAAAAAAGACACAGAACAGTCGGATTGGGGATATTTTACGCTTTACCTGATAATGAAATCGGTATTCATTCGGAGATATTTCTGGCGTTTAAAGGAAGGAATTTTGGTGGTCCGATAGGAGCTGACGCTGAACAAAATCGCCGGGACTTCATAGATAAATTTTTTAGCAAGCTTCCGGTTGAAACCAAACAAAAGCTTTACGGAATAGAGGAAGCGTCAGCATCTAAGCAGTTAGTTTTTAGGGTTTTCTCAAAACAAATTTGGGGAACCGTACCCTCCTTTGTTTTTAAAGGTGAGTGGGCCAAGAATCATAGATTGCGCGAATATACGTTGTGTTTTACGACAAAAATAAGCGGGTATACATTAGCCCTTTCTGGTGGTTTGACCTATGACGATCCACACAAAGGTAGAAATCTTAGATCTCCGGACAGAAGATTGACTTGTGCATGTACAATCGATTTGAATTCCGAATGGGCAATGGGCGGAAGCTATACGCACTATGATGATGAATTAAGAAGAAGTTCTGGAAATGTAACTTGGACTCCGAAAAAGGGGATAGAAGCAAAAGGAGAGATTTACTCGATGCCAGGCAGGATTAACCATGTATTTTCCGCAAAATATGATTCCGAATTTTTCAACATCAAGGTAGAGGAAAGCATTATTAATTCTTATCAAGATAAAGAAGCGGGAACGAAAACATCGCATTCAAATGCTCAAAATATGTACTTTGGAACGAATATTTCCAAGAAGGGATTGGGATCCTTTAAAAATAGAGGATTTAATATATTAAAACCAAACGTTTACAATTAATTTTACATGGAAATTCGTTTATAGTGATTAAAGCTCTCCCGAATGTCCTCTCTTTTTTTAGGTTATTGTCCGTTTTTTTGGTCGTTCCATTTACTTTAAAAAAAGATTTCGGTTTGGCGATTGTTATTTTTGCAATTGCTGCTATCTCGGATTTTTTAGATGGATATATAGCTCGCAAATTTAAAATTGTAAGTAAAATAGGCGCGATGTTAGATCCTCTGGCAGATAAAGTTCTAATAACTGCTTCATATGCGCTATTAGCATGGATTAATTTAATTCCTCTTTATGTCGCTGCAATAGTGATAGCAAGAGACGTTATAATATTGTTCGTCATTTTAGTTAATAGAATTTTTAAAGTAAATTTAGAAATACACCCATTGATGTCCAGCAAGATTAATACCACTTTCCAGTTGATTTTCGTCCTATTAGTTCTTTCTTGCAATTATTTGGCGACAAGCGTACCGTCTCTAATGAAGATATGCGAAATAATAGTGTGTATTTCTACAATTTTTTCTGGAGCAGAATATGCATATAAGTATTATCAGATCAAGATTTTTAAACGGTAAGCTGTTTTTCTGGATAACTACAGCACTTCTTTTCCTGTTGTTTTTTTTCTTGTTCTCAAGCATCAGTTTTCCATTTCTAGTAGGATTTATTCTGGCTTATTTGTTTGCTCCTTTTGTAGATTCATCTTCTAAGCATATAAATCGCTCATTGATAAGCGCTATTTTGGCAATTGGGTCTATTTATATTTTTATCGCAGCTGGAATAGAGTTACTTCCACGTATAAAGGATCATTTGTTGATTATCGCCAATAACATGCCGGTTTATTATGATCGTTTTATATCATTTCTTGATAGAACATTTTCTTCCATAGACTTTATGGAGTACAAACCAGAAATTGCGTCAATAAAACTCGAAATCCAGAAATATTTAGATCAAAAGGTCTACATCCTTGCGTCGATTATCGGAGAAATTGCTTCTCGAAAAGATATAATCGGTAGCTTTTTTTCATTTTTTGTTATCATGCCGGTTTCCTTTTTCTATTTTTTGCGTGATTGGAATACTCTCATCTTTTATATCCATAACAGCATTCCTAAGCGTCAGAAATATATCGTAACAGAGGTTTCTAGTATTATACGTTCCACTTTTAGTAGCTTTCTCCATGGGCAATTTTATGTGGCTATGATTTTATCAGTCTACTATGTTTCTGTTTTGTGGTTAGTAGGAATCAAAAGCTATATCTATATGGGCATAATATCGGGACTATTTTCTTTTATACCTTTTATCGGAGCTGTGTTCTCCTGCATACTGACTGTTTTCGTAAGTACTACGACGTTGAATCTTACGAAGTTCTATATAATACTTGCCACTTATTCGATTGGACAATTGATGGAGGGATATATCCTTTCTCCCAAATTCGTAGGAAAACGGACTGGATTACATCCTCTATGGATTTTATTTTCTTTTTCGGCAGGAATTCAATTGGGAGGAGTAACTGGAGTTCTTCTTGCAATTCCCTTGGCAGCTGTCATTCGTAATTTAATAAAATTCGCGATTGGAAAATTCAAGTCCTCACAAATTTATAAACAATAATGCAACAAGAGATTTTCGAATTTCCTCAAATAGATAGATTAGATTGGAGTGATTTTGTCGTAAGCGAAGAGAATCGGAAAGCCGTTCGTTATCTGATCGAATGGCCAAATTGGGAAAGTAATGGTATAATAATTTATGGTGAATCTGGAACTGGGAAAACTCACCTCGCAGCTCTGTGGGCACAAACAGCCAATGCCGTATATATTCTAAAGGAAAGCCTTAATTATGATCCACGGGATTTATTCAATGCAGAATGCAATTTTGTCCTAGATAATTTTGATTATTATTTAAAAAATCAGAATTGGTTATTCCACTTTCTTAATATAATTAAGGAAAAAAAAAGGTATTTTCTGATATTAAGTAGGAATTCTCCAATGTCTATGGATGTTGATCTGAAAGATTTAAAATCGAGGATATTTTCATCTGTATGCGTCAATATAAAATCTCCTGGCGATGATTTATTGCTAAAAATATCACGGAAAATAGCGAAGGATTTGCAAATATCTGTTTCTGACAATATGCTAGAATATATCTTAGCCTTAGTTGATAGAAAGGTTACATGCATTTCAAATGTTTTGAAAATGCTAGATAAATTATCTCTTCGATTAAAGGTGCCCCTATCCATATCGTTCGCAAAAAAGTACTTGCAACTTACCGGCAATTGACAAAACGTCAGCTTTGTTGAGCGTATATTATTTGTAGTATCGATTGATCTTTCCGATACATCTAGATATTATGTCGCGAGTTATTGCGGAGTGTTTATGAAGGTCGGCAAAGCAGTGTTTCCTGTTGGTGGTCTTGGAAAAAGGTTCTTTCCAATCACAAGAGCGATTCCTAAAGAAATGCTTGGAATAATTAATAAGCCGTTGATTCATTATGCCTTTGAAGAAGCTGTATCAGCAGGAATAGAGGAATTTATTTTTGTAACTCGTCATGGGAAAGATTCCATAGAAGATTACTTTGATTACATGTACGTTTGCGCCGAATATTTCGATATAAAGATAGGAAGTGTGTGCTATGTGAGACAAAACGAGCCAAAAGGATTAGGACACGCAGTTTTGTGTGCGAGAAATTTGGTTGGAAACGAACCATTTGCCGTTATATCCGCAGATGATTACATCACTTATCATAAATCTTGTATAGGAGAGATGATAAAGCATTATGACGGTTCTAATATGGTAGCTTCCATGAATGTCTCTCCAAATGAGGTTGACAAGTATGGAATACTGGAGATAGAAACAGAAACTGATACCATTATTAAAGCGAAATCAGTTGATGAAAAGCCATCCGTAAGAAATGCGAAGTCTACCCAAGCAATCGTTGGAAGATATGTATTGTCTTATGAAATTTTCAGCATTTTAGAGGAATTAAAACCTGGAGTCGGCGGAGAAATACAGTTAACAGACGCACTTATGAAAATGATTCCGACACATGGTCTTACCGGTTTTAAATTTGAAGGGAAGAGATTTGATTGTGGATCTAAAGAAGGCCTATTGTCGGCGATCCTTGAAGTTGCCAGTCACGATTCAAAACTTAATGAAATAATAAAGAACTTTCATATGAGGAATACATGAATATTGCAGTTATAGGAACGGGATATGTCGGCCTAGTCTCTGGAGTCTGTTTCGCTGAATTTGGATTCAATGTCGTTTGCGTTGATAATGATGTTAGTAAGATTTTAAACCTGCAGAAAGGTCTAGTTCCAATATATGAGCCAGGTCTTGATAAAATTTTATCTAAAAATTCAGAAGCGGGAAGGTTGAAATTTACTTCTAAAATCGCTGAAGCGATTGTAACCGCGGATATTATTTTTATTGCAGTAGGAACTCCTAGTAAATCGGATGGTAGTGCGGATTTATCGTATGTATACAATGCAATTGAGGAAATGTCCGCATATGTTAATCATAACGCTATTCTCGTTATCAAATCAACAGTTCCAGTCGGCACAACACGAAAGATCAAACAATTTTTAATAAATAAAGGCATAAATATCGACGTTGCTTTCAATCCAGAGTTCCTCAAAGAAGGTGCCGCCGTTGATGATTTTATGCACCCTGACAGGGTCATATTGGGAATAGAAAGCAAAAAAGCCCAAAAAGCTTTATTTAATGTGTACAGGCCCTTGTATGTGTTCAACATACCTTTTGTTTTTACAGATTGGGAAACCGCTGAATTATCTAAATATGCGTCAAATGCTTTTCTTGCAATGAAAGTCACATTTATTAATGAAATGGCTGATTTATGCGAATCATGTGGGGCAGATATTAATGAAGTCGCACTTGCAATGGGTTTAGATAAGAGAATTGGAAGTAAGTTTTTGCAGGCGGGACCAGGATATGGTGGATCCTGTTTTCCTAAAGATACTTCTGCATTAAATGATTTCGCCGATAAACTTGGTGTTCAATTGCCTCTTGTTCAGGAAACGATTAAATCTAATAATAAAAGAAGAAAGAAAATGGTCGAAAAAATTCTTTCCGCTTGTAATTACGATTTGAAAGGTAAAAATATATCGGTTTTAGGAGTCACTTTCAAAGCCAATACAGATGATATGCGAGATAGCCCGAGTGTAGAAATAATAAACGAACTAATATCTCGTGGAGCGTATGTTAGAATTTATGATCCTTCGTTTTCAAAACAAGCTAAAGAAATTTTTGATAATTTGGAATGGAGCAATAACGCGTACGATAATTGCAACAATGCGGATGCAGTTGTAATTCTTACTGATTGGAGTGAATTTAGAGCTTTGAATTTACACGAGTTAAACAAACGAGTGAAAAGTCCTCTGTTAATCGATCTTAGAAATATCTATACGTTATCTGATGTAAAAGAGGCGGGTTTTAGTTATTGTTCAGTAGGTAGGGCTTTTAGAGGAAATGAATAGAACTATCGCCGTCTTTATATTAGTATTTTTTGCGTGCAAGACTAACTCTTCAACAGTGCAATCCAAGACGTTGAGAGAAAAATGCCAGGTTGCGCAAAATTTGGAAAGGCAGATTTCAAAGCTACTGTCGGAAGTAGAACAAATTAATCAACGAGAAAAGGTATCCACTCCTGTGCTCTATGATGTTTGTAATATGTTGACTCATAGCTTCACTATGCTTTTTGATATGCAACGTTTTTCTTTGATGTTACTTATGTGTCAGAATGGAGACAAAAACGATTTCATAAGATGCTCCATAGTGATGAAAAATTTCGCGTCATATTTCAAGTCTGTTAGCTCTGACCTAAATAAAAATGTGACAGAGATATCTAATTTAATAAAGGAAAAGCTTGATAAGCAGAAAAAGTTAGATAACTATATCGCGGAATATGAGAAATTATGTATTTCCTTAGAAAAAGAATCAGAGAACGCCAAAAAAGAACGTAGCGACAATACAATAAAAGAGGATATTGTTAATCATATAGCGAATAAGTCTGAATCCATTGAGGAATTGGATGCAGAGCTAGAAGCGGAAAATGCAGTGGGAGTTTTAAAAAGCTCTGAACCGTCAACATCAATATATTTAGCTTATCCGGTAGCGGGCAAAATTGTATCTGAATTTGGTGATAAAAACGCGGATAATGAAATGATATATTATATCGCTTTCGAGACATCTCCAAATGCAATAGTAACTTCCCCGACTCAGGGGTTAGTTGTATTTTCAGGAAAGTTTTTAAATTATGGTAATATGGTTATTATCAGCAATAGAGAGTATCGTGTATTTTTGTACGGAATGGATGTTCTTTTTGCTGCGGCAGGGGACACTGTTGTTATCGGTGACTATATCGGGAAAATGCCACAAAAAACTATAATCAACCCTGTAATAAAAATGGAATTAAAAAGATTTGGAGAACCGTTGGATCCTAGACACTGGTTGCTCGAAACAATAGAAAAGCGAGAAAAAGATGAAAAAAAACCTACTGAATAGTCTGTTATTATTCGGAATATGCCTACATATAACCTGTGAGGCAGGAAGTACTAAGAAAGCAATAAATACTAAAGAACCAGTTTCAGCTGTTAATTCAGAGCGTTCATCTGCCGATTTATTCAAAGATAAAAGTAAGGAAAATTCATGCTCTCTTGTGATTCCAGAAACAATTAAAAAGAGTATTCCTCCCGAAATGCAATATGCTGTGTTTCTGCAATTAACTTTTAATTTAATTCAGTCGGAATATATAAAAAACTTATCAGAATGTGAAATGACGGAAAAAGCAATTGCTGGAATCCTTGCCTCTCTTGATCCTCATTCGTCTTATTTAAATGAAAAAGCATTTATGGCTTTAAAAAACCAAACAAATGGCGAGTTTGGAGGATTAGGAATCGAAATTCTAATAGACGATGGATTTATCAGGGTTATTTCTCCAATTGATGATACGCCAGCTTATAAAGCAGGTATAAAAAGCGGAGATTTAATCATTTATGTTAACGATGAGTGTATAAATGGAGTAACTGCCGACGAAGCACTTGAAAAATTGCGAGGAAAACCAAAAACTAAAGTAAAGTTAAAGATAAAACGCGGAGATCAATTGCCTTTTGATCTTACAGTAGAACGAGATATTATTAAAATACAATCTGTAAAAGCGGAGATTCTAGATAATATCGGATATATTAGAATATCTACGTTCGACAGGAACACAACAACCGAAATCAAGAAATTCATACAAAAAAATCGCACTCTTTATGGGTTCATCCTGGATCTTAGAAATAATCCTGGTGGACTTTTGGAAGAAGCCGTCGCTGTATCTAATGTGTTTTTAGACGGTGGAGAAATAGTTTCAACACGGGGGCGTACTCCTGGAAATACCAAAATTTTTAAGGCAGATCCAGGAGATATGACCAACGGATTACCGGTAGTAGTTTTGATAAACAGCGGAACTGCATCCGCACCTGAAATATTGGCTGGTGCCTTAAGAGACAACAGAAGAGCAATTATAATTGGAACTAGATCTTTTGGAAAAGGATCTGTACAAAAGGTCATTCCGTTATCTGATAAAACGGCTCTTAGATTAACCGTAGCCAAACATTATACTCCAAGTGGGGAATGCATTCAGGCTAATGGAATCTCCCCTGATATAGAAGCGCAATGCGCAATTATTCAAAAACCGAACGAATTCATTGTTCGAGAAGAGTCTCTTAACAATGCACTTGATAAGGATCAAAAAACTTATAGCAAGAAAATAAGCGACGATCTAAAAAAAGCGATCGAAGGATTCGGGAAAAAAGAAAATAAAAAAGGAGAAGAGGAAGATCAGGAACTTCTTTACAGAAAACTATCCTTGAAAGAACGAAGTGAAAAAGATTATCAATTAAGCAAAGCTTTTGATACCATAAAAAGCGTAAGGATTTTCAGCAAAATAGGCAGCGTAAAAAATGAGAGAGAATAAAACACTTCTTTGGTCTTGGATATCATTTATAATCGTTCTGATAATTTTTATTGCAATGGTTGAGGCTTATCATCATATAAAAAAAGAGAGATCTTATGATTATCAATGCAGGATTTTGATAAATAAAAATACAGTTGTTGAGTCAGAAGACGATCTTATAAAACCTAATATTAAAGAAAAAAAAGATTCAGATGATAAATTCTATGAAGATACTAAATACGGATATTTACCAAAAATTTCGCCAGACGGAGGAAGAGTATTCGATGAGTATTCCGCTGTTGTTACAATCAAAAATGATTTTAAAAAAATAAGGCTCGCTATTTTAGTTAACAATAGCAGCATAGATAATCTGCTTAAAACTGTTCAGAAGTGGAAGATTACATTCATTATTCCTAATTATTTGGATAATTTTAGCGAAGTTATACAAAAAATTAGAAAAGAAGGACATGAATTCTTCCTCCAGATACCGACACAATCTTCAATTCCTGCGGAGAAAAAAACTATAGTTTCGCCGTTTTTGGCGAATTCTAACGATACTATCGATAAACTTTTATATCTTTTATCGTCTTGTAAATACGCTATAGGAATAGCGAACGTTACTCCAACTCTTATTACGAAATCCAAAAATGATGTTTGTTTGATATCCAACGAACTATCTAAAAGAGGTCTTGCTTTTTTGAACATCGAAAAACCAAATGATCTTTTTATTTCCCAGAAAAATGAGCTTATTTATATAAATATTACTCATATATTCGACGAAAAAACTTTCAACAAGTTCTCCATTAACAATGGGGATATTTTATTGATAGATCAGAAAGATGTGCAAGGTTTTATTAGGAATATCGTTGGAGAGTGTGAATTAATTCCAGTTAGTGCATTTGAAAAGGAATAATATGCTTTCTTATAGAAAATGCGTTGCTATTATTCTAATAAAAGATCGAAAAGTTTTCGTAGGACAACGAGGTGATATGCAAAACGCTTGGCAGCTTCCCCAAGGAGGAGTTGAGAAAGGGGAAGATGCAGTACAAGCAGCCAAAAGAGAGCTTTTTGAGGAGACAAATATTCAATCTGCGGAATTTTTAGGAATGTCCCATGCATATAATTACGATTTTCCGAAGCATATTCAGCAAGTACTTCTCAGAAAATATGGAAAATTAAATTATCTCGGACAAAGCGTTACGTTTGTAGCCTTTAGCTTCTACGGAGATGAAGCGGAAATAAATTTACAAAAACCTTTTCAGGAATTTTCTGATTGGAAGTGGATATCCATAGAAGAGCTTTTGCGAATCATTGTTTATTTCAAAAAAGCTCCATATGAAGAAGCTATAAAAGAACTGAGAGAAAAGAAAAAAATCCTCTTCTAATCTTTGGTTATGAAAATAGTTTTGTATAAACATCGAATTCGCGCTGCTGTTTTTAATTTATCGCCTAAAAGGATTGGTCGAATTTCCTTCGCTCAATCTTTCGTAATTTCTCTTCTTTAAGCTTACCACCCGACGGATCATAGGGACATCCATAAAGCATGAGGAAAAGAGAGGTAAAACAAAGAGTTTGTTATAATTCGCAATCCTCGTTTAAAAGCGGAGCACATGGATCTGTGAAGTTTTTTTTTGAGTATTTTTTTCTTCCGGATTGGCAGGAGTCATTCCGACTGATACTGCCCGAAACAGAGCGATTGTCAGAATTAATATTATCTTTACAGTTTGACTCTATAATTCTCTTATAAAAAATAGCGCATTATGAGGCTTAGCTATGAGGAAGTTTTTTTTAACCATTGCATTTTTGTCGACAATATCATTGTTAATGTACACTGAGAAAGTTCACTCAATAGAGTCTGCAAGTAAGATATTACAAAATGAATTGAACAAGTGTTTTGGTATGAATGAAACAGAGCCAATTTACCTAATAACTGTTACAAGAAGCATTGATGCAACCGGAGTAGGAACAGGTATGTTACATCACAATGATTGGGCATACATACGTAATGCTTTACTGGACATATGTTCAGATAATGGCACAATAACACACTTGCAATCTCGTAATCACAATGAAAGAAACGTATGTACCTATCTTCATACAGACCCCTTAAAAAACCGCTGTAAGATAGTGACATTTAATGAATCTTTTTTTCAAAAAAAACCATTAGCGAACACCGATTATGCTAATTTTCTCAACGGAGGAGGGGCAATAACTAGCGGTATATTGGCGCTCTCACAACAGTGTCATAATACTATTTTTTATCCTAATCTTCCGCATTTAAGTCCATATGCTGCCCCAGCAGATGTGAACATACTTGCAAAATATGATGATGAACGTGTGAACCGACAAGGATTTATTAATTACAGCATGGGTGTACTACCTGATCAAAAACCAACGCCTGGAGGAATTGTAAGAAACATTACATATGGAATTAATAAAGGACAAATATTAACGGAATATAAAAAAAGATCGTACTTTCGCGAAGATGATCATGAGGTAAATCATAACAAATTCATATATGACTTTGGTGATGGGCGCGATAAATCTGTATACAAACACAATGATAAAGACTTAAAAAATTTACGAGATGTTTTGTTAAAGCATGTAAAAACAGAAATTTGCTTGGATCTTGTTACAGGTGTTAGACGTAGCAATGGTTGGAAAAATTTTTATAACGACAAAACCACTGGATTATTGATCCTACAATCACATTGGATAGATCCAATGGGTATAATCGCACCAACACAAAGCATAAATAATCTTCCAAGAAGCAGTAAAGATGATACTATAAAGATATTACATGCAGATCCAAAATCACACGAACTAGGCACTAACCTATTCAACATTGATGAACGAGGAGGTATGATTACATTTCAAAAAGAAGTTGAACTATTGCATACTGGGCAAGATGGTGCTAGAATGACAATCAGCATATATAAATTGAATTGATTAAGGAGGAAATTACAATGAAGCGCACTATTCTTTTTATTTTGGCGTGCTTGCTTTTTGATATAGCGAAGGCAGATGATTTTTCACTTATAGTTAAAAACTTACTTTCTGAAAAAATAACATTAACCCCTCTTCGCGAAGCATTAGAAACTCCTACTGGTCATTCTAAAAAATGGGATTTTACGAGCAGTGGGGGTAGTATTCCAGCTTTAAGCCTTCAACCTCAAAGTCAGAATGATAGATTAATTTCCTTTAATCATACGACCTTAACTCATGACGTATTCTCTATAAAGTCTAGCTCTGGTGAAGAGATTTGTACCGTTAAGATAACAGACAAAAAACTACCATTTGTTACGGAAGCAATCTCCACAAAAGGCAGCTTTTATTGTGGCATATATTCTAACTATATGGGAATGTTCTTTTTGGTAATAGGATATGATCACAGTACTGTATCTACATTTGTGAAAACCCTAGACCCATATGGAATGCCAGCACAGTGGATTCAATGTAATTAGGATTTCAGGTCTATTAAATTTTGTAGTTATAGCGAGAATTTTTTACTTAGCAACTGTTCTAAGCAGGAATCCTGGAAGATCGTATTGTTGTTTATCGCGTATTCATACGAAATCCCCCCCCCTCAATTTCCACCGGAACAAGTGGAACATTGGAACGGCGCTGATATTTGAGGGTGTTGAGGTGGTTTTATTTTGGAACGGAAATAATCTCTGTTCCGGAAAAAATGGAACGGCGGCTTTTCCGTTCCGTTTTTAAAAACCAAAACCTATCAAAAATTTGGTGGTTAGGGTGGTAAAGGTGGAGGAAGCTGAAAATTGAGAGTCTGCACGGTTTTAAAAAGGTGGCGCTGCCGCCACCTTTGCCACCTTTAAGGAGATCGTTGCATGATGGTTTTTTCTAAAAAGTGGCAGAGGTGATAGGATTTCCACCTTTTAAACAACGCTAAAGGCCTAAAACTTCAGTCGTCGCCACTTTTTCCACCTTTGCCACCCAAAAAACAACAGCCATATTAACAAATCTAACCTAAATCATGAATGCCGGTTCTAAAATCAGACCTCATTCCTCTTTGAATTACACGGCTCCTAGATCCTTCGTCCTATTCGCTCAATCTCTGCCAATCCACTCGGTACAAAACTCAAGAGCTTGACAATCCAAATTTTATTTAAAACATTCGGTTTGCAGTCTTTTTCGCTGAAATTCCCGATGGCGGGAGTGACGGGACTCGAACCCGCGACCTTCGGCGTGACAAGCCGACGCTCTAACCAACTGAGCTACACCCCCCCAAAAAACTTCGATAAGACTAAAGGAAGAAGAAACGTAAGTCAATTCTCTGATACTTGAAAATTACCGCTAGGCGAGTTTGATTAAAGAGTTAACAGGGGGAAGCTCATGTATAGTTAACAAAAAATTAATTGACTCTAACCTATAATGGCGTAAGATATCCTACAGTTGTGGTCAGTAGGGCGGCAGAATGCAGGAGGGGAATATGAAAAAAGACTGGAGTCTTCTGAAAACTTTACTAATAGGTCTTTTTATACTTACCGGATGCAAAGATAAGAAGCAAGCGCCTGCAGTTGTTCCATTGGTTGGAGCGGCAAAAGTGACCAAACAAGATATTCCATTAACAGTTGAGATTCCTGCAAAAATAACCGGCTCTTTAGAGATTCAAGTGCGTGCGCAAATAGGAGGCATTTTAAAGTCTCGTCTTTTTAAAGAGGGACAATATGTACATGAGGGAGAAAAGCTTTTCGAAATAGATCCTTCTGCTTGTAAGGCGGCGTTAACGCGTGCGCAAGGAACTTTCGCGCAAGCGCAATCTGAATTGCGTAGAACCACTAGGGACTACGAACGAATGAAAAAATTATTTAGAGACGGAGCGGTAAGTCAAAAAGAGCATGATGATTCTCTTTCCGCTTATGAAAGAGCGGATGCTAACTTGAAAGTTGCCGAAGGTTCTCTTCACGAAGCTGAAATTAACCTTGGATATACTGAAGTAAAAGCTCCGATTGCTGGAATTGTTCGAAAGGAAGCTCAATCAATAGGGAATTTAATTTCTCCGACGAATGAGTCCAGTTTGCTGACTTCCATGGTACAAATATGTCCTTTACATGTGAATTTCTCTATATCAAGTTCCTTCTGGAATAATATGAACAAAAGCTATAGGGACGGCAAGATAAAACCTCTGAAATTCGATGATTATAAAGTAATGGTAATCATGCCAGATGGAAGTACTTATCCGCAAACTGGAAAAATTATATTCGTAGATAGTAGCGAAGACAGTCAGACTTCCAGTATATCCGTTAAAGCGGAAATCCCCAATAATGAAGAGCAGAAACTATTACTTCCAGGACAATTTGTTAGAGTAAAATTAGTAGGCGCAGAATATAAGGATGCGTTGGTAATTCCATCTTCAGCTGTTATTTCTATACAATCGGGAACTATAGCCTATGCAATTAGAGATGATAAAATAGTAGAGATTCGTCCGGTAAAAGTAGAATTAATCGGAGATAAAGCTGTTGTAACTTCAGGATTGAGGGAAGGGGAGACAGTAGTTTCCTCTGGAATTATTAAAGCTCGGCCAGGCCAGCCAGTAAACGCAGTATTAAAAGCCGAAAATTCTCAATAACAAAGAAAGGAAGCTGCGATGTTTTCTCGTTTTTTTATCGATAGACCAGTTTTTTCAACGGTTTTATCTATTATGATAGTTATTGCTGGATTGCTATCAATTAACAATCTACCTGTAGCTCAATATCCAGAGTTAACTCCGCCGTCAATTATGGTTTCAGCTTCTTATCCGGGTGCAAGTGCAGATACGATTTCGGAAACAGTTCTGTCTCCCCTTGAACAAAAGATTAATGGAATCGACGATATGATTTATATGCAATCTGTCGCTTCCAGTAATAGCGGAGTATCGACTACTCAGGTCTTCTTCAGAGTCGGAGCAGATCCCGATAAGGCTATGATAAATGTAAATAATCGCGTTCAAATGGCTATGTCTTCTCTTCCTGAAGACGTAAGAAAATATGGCATAACCGTTATGAAAAGATCAGCGTCCATCCTTCAAATGGTAGCGCTGTGTTCAAATGATGAAAGATACGATGCTACTTACATTGGAAATTATGCTCTTTTAAATATCGTGGATGAATTGAAAAGGTTAGATGGCGTTGGAGATGCATCTGTTATGACAGGAAACGCTTATTCTATGAGAATTTGGCTCAAGCCAGACAGATTAGCTAAGCTGAATCTCAGCACATCGGAAGTTATGGCGGCGATTTCTTCGCAAAATGCGCAGCGTGCTGCTGGAGCGATAGGAAAAGAGCCAATGCCGACAAAAATAGACAAAAGCTACGTGATAGTTGCTCCCGGCAGATACTCCACAGTGAAAGAGTTCGAAGAAATAATTCTACGGGCTAACCAAGATGGAACTTCACTAAAGCTAAAAGAAGTGGCGGATGTTGAACTCGGGTCTCAATCTTACGACATCATTGCTCAAACTAGAGGAGACGTAGCCGCTCCGATAATGATTTTTCTAGCTCCAGGTGCTAATGCCCTAGACACAGCAGCAAGAGTTTCTAAAAAACTCACAGAATTATCAGCGCATTATCCTAAAGGCATATACCATAAAGTAGTTTATGATACCGTAGGCTTTGTTAAGCACTCGATAAACGAGGTCATAAAAACGCTGTTAGAAGCGATAGTCCTAGTTTTCTTGGTAGTTTTATTGTTTCTAAAGAATCTCCGAGCGACAGTTATTCCGTGCTTAGCCGTTCCGGTGTCCATAATCGGAGCTTTTGCTGGAATGATGGTTTTTGGATTTTCAATAAATACTCTTACTTTATTTGGATTAGTCTTGGCTATAGGCATTGTCGTTGACGATGCCATAATAGTTATAGAAAACGTCGAACGCATTATGAAAAAGGAGCAATTGTCCGCCAGAGACGCAACTATCAAAACAATGGAAGAAGTTACAAGCGCTCTTGTCGCAATTGTGCTGGTTTTATGCGCCGTCTTTGTTCCTGTGTCGTTTATGGGAGGACTTGCTGGAACAATGTATAAGCAATTCGCTATTACTATCGCTATTTCGGTAGTGCTATCCGGAATTTGCGCACTCACTCTAACTCCAGCTCTTTGCGTTGTCTTTCTAAATAAGCATTCGAGAACCAAAAACAATGCCTTCTTCGCATGGTTTGATGAGAAATTTGAAAAACTCACGTCAATATACACGCGAGCAGTAAGATTTTTTCTGGAAAACATGAAGATTTCTTTTGCGACAACAGGAGCTATTGTTACAATTACCGCGCTTCTTTTAAAAATCACTCCTGGAAGCTTATTGCCGGAAGAAGATCAGGGATTTTTCTTTTCCAGCGTTATTATGGATCCGGCCGCTTCCCTCAATCGTTCAATGGATGTCGCTTTGAAGATTACCAAAACTATGTCTGAGGATCCGAATGTTTACGATAACACCTACGTTGCTGGATACGATATGCTGAGCGGAACTACATCTACCAGCGCTGCAACCATGTTCTTTATATTAAAAGACTGGGCTTTCAGAACTAATAAAGAGCAATCGTCGTCACTGCTTGCTCGAAAAGTTATGAAAATAGGCGGAACCATTCCAGATGGAATGGTTCTTGCGTTTTGTCCTCCTCCAATCATGGGAATGAGTATGACAGGAGGAGTGGAAGCTTATATACAGCAAACTGGGAAATTCGATAGCAAAGCTTTGGAAGGAAAAGTGCGCGAATTTATCGGGGCAGCGTCTAAACGTCCGGAATTGTTGAAGGTTACTTCGACTTTTAACGCGAATACTCCGCAATTCAAAATGGAAGTGGATAATTTAAAAGCGTTATCTTTTCATGTTCCTATCGGCGAAATATACGCAGCCATAGGAGCTATGTTTAATTCATTATACATAAATGATTTCTCCCAATATGGTAGGGGATATAAAGTTATGCTCCAAGCAAAAGGAGATTATCGCGCGCACCCAGATCAGATTAATGAATTATATGTAAAATCTATAACTGGAGCTATGATTCCGATTTCCTCATTTGTAAAATTAACTCCTATTGTCGGTCCGTTAGTTACGGAGCGGTTTAACGTCTTTCCATCAGCGAAAGTTTTGGCGGATCCAATGCCGGGATATACCTCCGGAGAAGCTATAAAAGCAATAGAAGAAGTGGCGAATGCGACTCTTGGAAACGATTATCTTCTTTCCTGGACAGGTTCTGCTTATCAAGAGAAGGAAAGCGGCGGTTCATCTTCAAATGCGCTGCTTATTGGATTATTAGTGGTATTTTTAATCCTTGCAGCTCAGTATGAAAGATGGAATCTACCTTTTGCGGTAATTTTAGCAGTTCCCTTTGCGATATTTGGAGCGTTGTTAGCCGTTTGGTTGCGAGGATTTAGTAATGATATATATTTCCAAGTGGCTCTTGTTACCTTAGTCGGATTGTCTTCTAAAAACGCGATATTGATAATAGAATTCGCAGTTATGCTTCACGAGAAAGGCAATTCGTTTATAGACGCGGCTATAAAGGCTGCAAAAATTAGATTCCGTCCAATCGTTATGACGTCCCTGGCGTTTGTTTTGGGATGTTTTCCACTAGCGATAAGCAGCGGAGCTGGATGCGCTAGTCGTCATTCGCTGGGCACTGCGGTTATCGGAGGTATGGCTGGAGCTACGATCTTAGCTCCTCTCTTCATACCTTTATTTTATGTCCTAATAATGACGCTAACTAAAAGAAAAGGGGAATAAAATGCGCCGTAATCTCAAAAGCTTAATCCCATTAATTTTATTAGCAGCTTGTGAAGTCGGACCGGATTATCGATCTCCTAAGATTAATATGCCAGTGTTGAATGCTCAGGAAGACATAGCTGAATTTATAACCCAAAAATGGTGGAGCGTTTTTTCAGACACAACATTAAATTCTCTGGAAGAGCAAGCTTTAAAATATAATGTCGATTTAAAACAGGCGATCGCTCATGTGGACATAGCTAGAGCTGAAGCTGGAGAAGTTTTTGCAAATCTCGTACCTTCGATTAGCATGAGTGGAGAAGCGACAGAATCTTTTAAGTCTAAAAGAGGGTCGAAATATATTCCAATCGAGGGTGCAAAACGCAGCACCACGTATTATTCTGCTGATTCGAGTATTTCATACGAGCTAGATTTTTTCGGAAAATATAGGCGGGCTAACGAAGCGGCGCAAGCACTGCTTCTATCTACAAGAGCGGCCAAAGAATCAGTTCTTCTTGCGGTAACTTCGGAAGTCGCTAAAACTTATTTCCTATTAAGAGCACTGGATGCAAAACTAGCCATAGCGCGTCGTACATTACAGACTCGTCAGGAAACGTGTAGAGTCTATAAAAGCAGATTAAAAAATGGATATTGCACTGAATTCGACTATCTAAGAGTTGAGTCCGGAATGTCGCTGGTCAATATCACCGTGTTGGATCTCGAGATGGCGATAGCAAAAGCTGAAAACGCGATGAGTATTCTTGTTGGGACAAGTCCGCGCGAAATGATCGGGAGAAAAACTGCGAAAAATCAAGCGATAGAAAAAATCCGAATACCGCTTCGTATTCCAAAGGGGATTCCATCGGATATATTAGCTCGTCGACCAGATATTCTACAGGCAGAAGGGCAGCTTATAGCCGCCAACGCGCAGATAGGTATTGCCCGTGCTTCTTATTTCCCGTCGATTTCATTAACCGGCATGTTCGGGTTTGAAAGTAATTCTTTATCTAGGTTATTTAATAAAGGATCAGACACGTGGGCTTTTAATCAAGGAATTTCTCTGCCGATTTTCGCCGGCGGAAGAATATCTTCCATGAATAAAGCGGCGGAAGCTAATTACAAAAGAGTACTGGCGAATTATGAAAAATCGATACAAAATGCATTTAGAGAAACTTTAGACGCATTGGTATCCAATAGAAAAAATCGAGAAATTGTAATTTGCGAAACTAGAAGGGTGGAAGCTCTTAAAAGAGGATATTTTCTAGCGAGGAAACAGAAGGAAGCTGGATTAATAGGTTTAATAGATCTATTAGATGTGGAAAGAGAATTGCTCTCCGCTGAAATGGCGCTTGTCGGCGCTCTCCAGAATCAACTGACCTCAGTTGTAGATCTTTGCAAAGCACTTGGCGGTGGCTGGAAGAAAAATTAATTTTCTTAATATATTGCCAATTAGCACTGACTCCGATAGCAATTTTTGTCAACATACAGGCCAATTTACGATATATACTTTTGAATTTTTTCACAAAACCACCTCCATCGTGCATTGAGTGTAACACGCGCTCCTTTCAGTCGTCTATTTAATTAACTAAAATCATAAAAATATATCAAATAATTTTTTTTCATCAAGTGATGTAATTTCCGGTATTACTTTGTAATTTGAATGTGCGTACAATTCGTGGGATTTTCTTCGATTTTCTTTAAATACAAATATTTCGTTTTTTTTGACTTTTAGCAAACAATTTCCAATTGTATTAATCTTTCTGTACAATATTTGATTATAAACTGCTTCTGTTATGGTTGGTGCGTATTTTTTTTCTCCAATACACCAGATTACACGCCTTAAAATCTCCATTTGAACAGCTTTATCTTCTGATAATAATTGTTTTTTTTCAATGATCCCATTCTTCGAAGACTTGCAAATTTTTTTAAAAAAATTAACAGCGGCTGTCTCAACTGTATTTCTCTTTTGTCCTAGCCCTATTATTTTATTGGAAATGTGTATAACCCTGTCATTATCGTAATGAGCAATCTTTTTTCTGAAAGAAACGCGTTTAAAGCAATCCTGACTGTTCATTGGATCAACTTTCCAAACAATATTTTGATTTTCTAAAAATTTTTCTAAATGATTCTTGGTAAAATGCAGTATTGGGCGAAGTAATTTTGTTTTGCTAGTCAGTGATCGAACTTGGCTCATTCCTGCTAATCCGATAGAAGAGCTTCCAGTATTTTTCCGCATCTCAAACGTTTCTAACTGGTCGTTCCAGGTGTGTCCAACTAACAAAACAGGGATATCTTTATCGTTGCAAAATTCGGAAATTAATTGATATCTCGCTTCGCGCGCGCGACTTTCCAATTTGCCATGTTTAATACCTACGCTTCGGTTCCAATGAAGAATGGTATGATTTACTCCTAAGGATTTACAAAAATTTCCAACATGTTCAGCTTCTTCCGCGGATTTTTCACGCAATTTATGATCTACTGTTACACAATTAACCTTTGTGTTACTTCTTCTTGCCCATTCAATCGTCATCGTAAGCAATGCCATACTATCGCTTCCACCAGAAACAGCTACGCAAACTGATTCAATCGGATTTTGTAAATGGTATTTTTGGCAGAAACCAATTAGTGAGTTTATTTCAACATGAAAAGAATCGAGAGTATGTTGATTACCAGTGAATTTATTCATGATTAAGTTAGAAAAACTAATATCTTCCATCATATATCAATAATACTATGCTAAATTTTGAATTTGGAGTGGAAAAAATCTATTGGAAAAGTAATCAAGACATCGTAGATTATGGGGAAAAAGTTGAATTAAGAGGTAGCTATGAAAATTACCGCCAATGGACTAAGGATCGGTAATTTAATCGAGCATAATGGAAAGCTGTGGAGGGTCTGCAAGCTTCAGCATGTGAAGCCTGGAAAAGGGGGAGCGTATATCCAAGCGGAACTAAAAGAGATAAAAAACGGTACCAAATTAAGCGAACGCTTCAGATCAGATGAAACTTTAGAAAAAGTTAGATTAGATGAGGAAGAGTATCAGCTTCTTTATAAAGAAGGAGATAGTTATACATTTATGAATATATCCAGCTTCAATCAGATTTCTCTAGATAAAGAGGTAATAGGAGATTCTTCCTGTTTTCTACAGGATAATATGATCGTGAAAATTACCTCTTATGAAGGAGAAATTATCGGAATAATCCTACCAGAAAGTCTAGTTATGGAGGTCATAGAAGCAGATGCAGTCGTTAAAGGACAGACGGCAACGTCTTCTTATAAACCAGCAGTATTAGAAAATGGTGTTAAAATTTTAGTGCCATCACATATTGAAGCGGGAACTAAAATAGTTGTAAATACCTCAGATATCTCATATGTAGAGAAAGCGAAATAAGCCCAGATGGCGGAATTGGTAGACGCGCCAGGTTCAGGTCCTGGTCTGTGAAAGCAGGTGGAAGTTCGAGTCTTCTTTTGGGCACCATAATTTAGGAGTTAAAATGAACTTTTATAAAAACGATCTTCCTGCGGGCGTAGTATTCAAAAATAGTGTTGCAGTAGACACAGAAACAATGGGGCTTGTTACTAAAAGAGATAGATTATGTCTGGTTCAAATGTGCTCTGAAGATGGGGATGTTCATATTGTGCAGATTCTAAAAAATCAGCAGGGGAAAGCTGAAAATTTAAAAAAAATCCTCACAGATCCAAACATTTTGAAAATTTTTCATTTTGCAAGATTCGATGTTTCTATTTTAAATTATACTTTTGGAATCAAGGTAAATCCGATTTATTGTACTAAAATTGCTTCCAAGTTAGTTAGGACTTACAGCGACAAGCATGGGTTAAAGGTGCTATGTAAAGAAATTTTGGACGTAGATATTTCGAAACATGAGCAATCTTCCGACTGGGGGAAAGAAAATTTATCTCCTGGACAGTTGAAGTACGCTGCTGGAGATGTTATTTATTTGCATAAGTTGAAAGCTAGGTTGGATGAAATGCTGATTCGCGAAGATAGAATGCCTTTGACTAAGAGATGTTTTGCTGCCTTGTCTGTGTTGGTAGATCTTGACTTAATGGACGTTAATGCCAACGAAATATTTTTGCATTAATTTATTACTTTTTTAACTAGATTTTAACTTTTTTTTAGTTATAATGCTTTCGGTTAATAAGGAGGATACCATGAAAACAATAAAAATATTGTTAATCTGTCTTTTGGGAGTTTCTTTAGCAAGTCCTGCGACATTGTTTGCTTCTCGAGATTCAGATAGCGATTCGGAAGAATTTCAACAAAGTAAAAAGGATAAAAAAGACAAAAAGGGAAAGAAAGATGAAAGGTCTAAAAAAGACAAAAAAGACAAAAAAGGAAAAAAAGGAAAGAAAGATAAAGATGACGAATAAATAAGGGCAAACATATAAAAAGCAGTCGACCGTATTGTTGAGGTTTTAAAAATACTTTTTTTCGTCTCTGAATCGCCTCATTTTTGAGTTTAGAATAATCAAAAGCTTGTGAGCGACAAAAGTATTTTTTCCCCCTCATTCCGGAGTCTTTTATAAAACTCTTTCACCTTAGGGTTACTCCTGATTGCTCTGATTGACGCCATAAACAACGCCTGGCGAACTCTTCCTCTGTTGCCTCTGATGTGCCGTTCGCAGCTCATTTTTCCGCTGTCATAAGCCATTGGCGCAAGTTCGAACAGCTTTGAAATTTGGCGATTATCCAAAATGCTGAGTTTCGGAAGAGAGCCAAGCAAAATTACCGCCGTTTGCGCTCCAATTCCCTTTTCACGCGAATTATGGATTAGCTAACTGGTAATTACGGCCATATACACTCAGTCATGATTACTTCCGCAGTTCATTGAAAAATCAGCATAAAAAGCGTAATCAAAGTACAATATTACATAATTGCATACGATAGATTCCTCAAAAAAAGTTGTAGAAAAGTTGTAAAAAAGGCTTGCATATTTCGCGAAGCAACCTTATCTTTTAACTAAACAACAAGGAAGAAACGATGACTATAAAGTGGATAAAAGTTAAAAACGTAAAAGGACTGAGATATTACGAACACACAACACGTATCCATAAAAAACGAAAGGACAGAAATTTTGTGCTAACCTATAAACTTGACGGACGTACAAAAACTGAAGCTCTGGGATGGGAATCCGACGGATGGACTGTCGAAAAAGCCTTGGCAATAATGGGTGAGCTGAAGCAAAATCAAAAAACAGGTGAAGGCCCTCGTACACTCGCGGAAAAACGAGAACAGGCAAAAAAGAAAAAAGATGCAGAGAAGATTAAAACCAAGGAAGAAGAAAGCAAAACTATAACCTTCTCTCAGTTATTTGAAATGTATATACCTGCACAAAAAACGAAAAAAGAATCAAAAACATGCAAAGAGGAAATTACTATCTATGAAAATTGGTATAAAGGAAAACTAGGCGACAAACCTATAGATCAGATAACCGTAGACGATATTCAATCTATCATAAACAATTTCTTAGCCGTCGGCAAAGCTCCCGCGTCTTCAAAGCGCTTGATGGCCGTCTCGCGACAAATGCTCAATTTTGCAAAAAGCAAGGGACTATATGCAAAAGACAATGTTGCGAGCAAAGTAATCATTCCGAAATATGATAACAAAAGAACCAGATTCTTAACCATAGAAGAACTTAAAAAATTGCTTGCCGTACTGAAAACGCGTGATAAACAGACGCATGATATGGCGCTTCTCTCAATGTATTCGGGCGCAAGACGAGGCGAGATATTCTCTCTAAAGTGGGAAAACGTTAATTTTGAGACAAAATTCATTACATTGTTTGATACGAAAAACAACAACAGAACTCGACACATCCCATTAACAAAAGAAACTGAAAAACTGTTTAAAGATTTAAAAAATCATGATAGCCGAGGATTAATCTTCAAACAAAAAACAGGGAAAAAATTTACAGCTATTCCAATAATTTTTAACAAAGTAATAGACGAACTGGAATTCAATAAAGGTATAACAGATATTAGACAAAAAGTTGTGTTTCACACATTGAGACATTCCTACGCCAGCTGGCTTATGATGAATGGCGCTAATCTGTTTGTCGTAAAAGAACTGATGGGACACTCCACGACCGCTATGACGGAAAGATACTCTCACCTGTCTCCAGAACATCTGAAGAAAACTGCGTCGCTGTTGGATGGGGTGTAAATGAAAGAACGCTTCCCCATATCGCATAAATCACGACACCAACTGGGCATAGCCTCGAAGCAAAACATCCTGGCTTTGAGGATTTTATCGAAGTCTGGAGCTTCCATACCCTACAGAGCAACAAAAGATCGTGTCTATGCTCACAGATGAGATGGTTGTTGAAGACAGTGGCATCAAAATCTCGCCGAATTTAGATGGGTTCGATAGAATGTCTATTGAATTGGCAATACGTACGTAGCCCGACCTAACTACTCATAACAAAATGAACGTTAGTCTAATGCACCTGTGTTTTAATTGTAATTACATAACCACCAGAAGCTTTGCTATAGACACACCCTATGCTGTAAGTTCCGTCAACAATACTGGTTTGGTCCTCTTGCGCGGAAGTTATTCCAAATAAAATAGGATACGGACAAGGACATGCGGCTGTAGGTTTGGAAAATTTTACCAAGAATCTACCATGCTCATTAAAGAAACCTATACTATCTCTTTCCTTTGCTGATTTATAGTCGATTATTGATAAGTGCAAATGTAACCTGACAGGGGAAGTCAAAACTGCACTGGTTCTCATTTCGTTTGAACTATAGTTAACATCTGAGCAGCTACTTTGTGTTATTCGCAAGTCTTTCACTATATCAAATCTATGTCCAGATTCATTTTTCACTACAATATCAAAATCATATGCATTTGCAGTAGTTACTAAACAAACTACACAAACAAACCATACCTTAATCATGATACCTCCCATCACTAGTATATATAGTGCATTGTAACTCATCTCGCATATATTGGCAATTATATTCTTCTAAATTACTTCTTTGCAAAATTGAAGAGAAAGAAGGGTTATGCCCTACAATATCCATTGACTCTTCTATGGATTCCGGAAGCTTGACCTTTGATTTTGTTAAAAATGAATCGCGAATTCCCTCTGCATCAATTAAACAACACGCAGTGTCTTGCATAAGTTTGTGAATCCACCCAGCTGCAGAAGGACATCCATTGGCTTGCAATAGCAGTATTTTTTCCCATGTTTGAAGCTTTGGCATATGTACAGTATCAGCGCATATTCTCATACTAATATTTTTTTCGTGCTTGCCATTAAATAAAAGTCCCAGTTGTTTGTGTAAACTTTGAAAGTTGTGCATGTGACCAGGAAAAAAAGAAAAGGGTTCATAATTTTCAAAATCTCCAAACTCGTATGAATATTCTTGTTGTTCAACTAATGCATTATTTTCATTGCAGTATGTCGTCTTTCTATAACAAGAAATTGGAATACCTTGCCAGAATACTAATGAATAATTGGCTAAATGATTTAAACAACTCTTTCTGCCGCTAATCATTAGTCTATCTGAAGGACCGCTTATAAAGTCTTTTGATAATGGAATAGTTGAAAAGTTATGCGGCATCCAATGAGGACGAATTTCGTTATTAAAGGCATGTAAAAAATTAACAATAACAATTAATCTGTTATGCTTCTGGGTTAGCAGACTACAATACCGAAGTAGTTCTTGTATAGATTGAGTGTCAAGTGCATGTGTTGACGAAAAGAACATTTCACTAAAAACAATGAATGTCCATTTTTTATCATTAAATTTTGCTGGACTTCTTCCTAGATTATCTAAAAAAAGTTGAATCTGCCTTTTAGCTTCAACAGTATTCTGGACAGAGTATATTTCTTCTATTTCAGGATCAAAACGCTCTAAATATGTATGCTGTAGTTCAGCAGTATTAATAATCATTTTCCGTTCTTGAGAAAAACCATCACCTCCAAGAATTCGATCTATTAAAGCAAAAACACAAAATGCTTTATTCATGGACAACGGACTGCAAGGGGCCCTCCTCTGCATTAATATATAATTAATATCTTTTTTTTGTATTGCGGCGATTAATTCTTGAGGAGGTAATTTCGACGAAAACATACAATACAGTGGTTCCAAAACAAAAAAAGTTAGAAAAAACATTACTAATGGATATTTCGCTATTCGTTTCATTGAAAACTTCTCTAAATCTATCACAATGATATTCAAAATTGTTTAAAGTAACGTTAACAAAACCCATTGTCAAAAAATATTTTTCCCAACCAACCGAGCGTACTTCGTGAACTTACGGTACAATTGTGATATTTTTATTAACATTTTATAAAAAACATGAATAATTACAGACAACTACGTCTAAAACCACGAATAGAGCCCGTACAGCGCATTAAGTGTTGCCGTGGCAGGGGAAATCCCTTCGGAGATCATCTAATGTCGCTCTACGAGGATCCTGACGGGATTTATTTTTCTAGACCTATCGTAACTTAATGCTAATCGGCGAAAAATTTCATTCGAAAGTAAAACGTTGCGCAGATCTTAGCTCATGTCCAATTTGCCGATGGATGGCATATGAACCTGCACTACAAAATTTTCTATGACTGGCTTGTCTGGCTTTATTTCGAGGAACTCCCCAGTGTATCCTTTTGCAACCGCTTCTTGTATTTGATTCAAAATATTGGCCTTAATTTCTTTTTGCCTTTTCACGATGGCTTCAATCTCGATATTCCTTTTAGTTTTAGCTCCAGCCATGATTATTCCCCGTTCTTTTTTCGCAACGTCAGGACTGTAATTCCGTAAGCTCCCAGCAGGCTTTCGATGATCACGTCTATGCTATCGGGCGTGAAATAGGTAATTATTGCCGCAACAATGGCGACGATCCCCTTCGTTTTGTCGTTCAGAATCAGGTCTTTTAGGTTTGTCATGATTTCCTCCTTCTAAATTATTGTTGAACTATATGCGCGGTTGAGCCAACCTTCGATGAATTTTTGTTGAGACGGATTGGCTTGCGCGATGAGTCGATAAAACCCTGCGGATTCGGATTTCAGAGCCGCGAGTAGGTCTGTGGGATCGGCTTTGTTGATAGCTTGCAGGGTGATCACACCGATAATTCCATCCTCGAGGACTCGAGTTCTATTTGCACGTAATGCTCTCTGGATCAGCTTTACTGCCTGCGGGATTCCCATATTTACGCACAGATCGAAGAACTTTATGGCGATGTTTTCGTCGTTAATGTCTTCGCATTTGGCTTTTACCCAGAAGTCGACGAAATATATCTGGCGAGCCTGGTCTCGAGTGAGATTCTTGATGTCAAGATGTGGATAGCTTCTCTTTGAGATACCATAGCATGTTTCGCCTCCGGCATCTTGTGGATCCTCGACATAGCCGCCTTCATGGTACATCACATAATCGAAAGCTTTTAGGAATTTGCTACTATACATATTTCCTCCATTAATTGACATTTGAACATTCGACTGCCGTAACGAAACCGCTCGCACTGAGCGTGTGTTCGACTCTTGAAATGACCCAGTTGCTTGGGATTTTTGGGCTCAAACCAGAAAAAATAATTGGAGATTCTGCAAAGAAATCGGGACGGCCTCCGGTTGTAAAGCGAAACGTTTTGTTGGATTTCACGACCCTTTTAAATTTCGCCTGAGCCGCCGCTAGGGCTGATTTTTCAGAGGAAAATATCTCGTCCAGTTCGACTTCCGGATCTCCAGAACCGGCTTTCGCCATAAAATACTCGCCCTTGTCTTTGTCATACCAATTGGCAAAAACGGTACCGACGGCTCCTCCAGACTCAGTCTCTTTGAAAGAGCATGAATACTCGCCGAGCTCTGCCACGTCAACGTTTTTCGTCGGCAAATTCGCTCCGGAGACGGATTTCGTACTCATGTCGTCGGCGAAAACCAGATGTCCGTCAGAAGGCTTTGCGACGGCTCCGACTTTTTGGGACAGACGCGTCATATAATTCATGTCGCTCTCGGCGAATTGGGGGAAGTCCTCAAGTTCCAAGCCCTCCAGGTCTCCGGAGACAGCTGCGTCAAGATCGAATTCGTTGGCCATTTCAGCGAGAAGATTGTCCATCGATCCTTCGTGACTCTTGCTTTTCTGGGATCTCATGGCTTTGCTGGCGGCGTTGGCTTTGATTTTGAGGGTTTTACGAGCTCCGTCGATATCGATTTCCTTAACGTAATAAGTACCGATTTTTGTTAGCTCGCCTCCTTTATAGCCCAGAGACACTGAAATTACAGCCTCTGTGCGCGGTATCGGGAACGCGTCGTCAAAATCATCCAGCTCAATTTCACATGAATCACTCATAATTCCGGCCTCGTCGGTTGTGTGAATTGAGATAACACGATCTTTCACAAGCTCCGTTTCGCCGTTGATAACCACTGAAAAATCAGGTTGTAACGTTTCTAATCCCATAATTTGACCTCGCGCTTGCTAGGAATTGAACCAATAAAAGGAAGATTGACGATGATTCCGGCCGGTAATTTTTCGTCCGTTAGAGTTGGATTTGCGGCCAGAACCTGTTCCAGCACAGCGGTTGTGCCGTAATGCTTCCACACGATCCAGTCGAGTACGTCGCCTTCTTTTGCCACATAATTCACCATCGTAGATAGTTCCTTGCTAAATTAGTTATGATGTCAATCAGCGAATTTGCACCGTCAATGCCGACAAAAGCATCCTTAACGCCGGGAGTGCGTTTCAATGTCAGCGTAAATTCCACTTTCTGAGGCACTCCGTTTTTGTTGAAAAATGACTGGGTTTCATTGATCGAAACGATCACGAATTTTCCCAGAATTTCACCGGAGTCTGTGATCAGATTATTTGCTGTTTTGCAAAGATCGGAATTTCTGATATCTGCGATCGTTTGATAATTCCCATTGTTTTTAGGCAGAATATCGTTCAGCCCGAGTTGCTGCCGCACAAAATCCTGAGTTTTTTCCGTAGCTATGCTCATGGCCATTTTGTCGATGCTGTTATATTGCGTGGCGGCGTTGAGCTTTGGATAAAACACGCCCTCGATCTCAACATTATCCTTCGCAATGCCCAGATTTTGAACGTATGGGAGATCGCCGACGCGATCCGTGTCCACCCATTTGAACTCCGTCGATCGCGTTAAACTGTTGGCAGACAGCGTCTTCAAACTAAATTGGAAGTTGCCGTACATCATCAGGGCACCTCTGGGACTGCGTCGTAAAGGAACGCAGAACTGTAGCTTTTAATTTTGTTAGCGACGAG
>JAIRMQ010000041.1 GCA_031258575.1 Holosporaceae bacterium
TAGTTGATTTACCACTAATACAGGTTATTGACGAAAAAATTGGTCATATCATCGCTTGGTATGATAATGAATGGGGTTTTTCCAACAGAATGCTCGATGTTGCGCAAACCATGCTACGATGTTTTAACCTTTAAAAGTGATGTCGGCTCTCAGATGTATCTGTATTTAATAATAAGAGGAATCGAGGAAATAATTATCTAGATTGCGGTTACAATAGATTCCGCAACGTCGTAAATTTGAGCAGTGTCTTCCAATTCCTCGAATAAATATTGATCGGTACCTGTGAAAAAGGTTTGGAAGTTTATAGATAGAAGCTCATTTACTAAGTTTTTTCTGCGTACTTTATCCAAACGAGCCATAAGGTCATCCAGTAGAAGAACCGGAACTCCGTTACGAAATTTCTGATAAATTCTCGCAACAGCCAAGATTAAAGAAACAATAAATGCTTTCTGTTCTCCAGACGAGCAGAGCTCCGCTTCTAATCTTGTTTGAGGATGTTCCACTCTCCAAAAAGTTCTATGAACGCTAAGAGAAGTCGTTTGTTTTTCTGTATCGCTCCATCTATTACGTTCTAGCGATTCAGCGACTTCGCAAACTGCGTTTTCCTCGCTACATCTTTCGTAAATCTCTTCCACAGCACCGGAAATGTTAACTATTGGACGAAGAAAATTGGATGGATAATTTCTAAAAGTTTCATGTAGGACATTTATAAATTCCAAACGAGTCTTCGTAACTCTGATATTTTCCTCCGCCATATTTTTTTCCAGAACTCCCAGCCATACTTTATCATTTTTGTGAGAAATTATATGAAGACGTTCCTTCTGTAATTTAAATAGGTTTTTCAAGTGATATTTATGTTTTTTATCATATCCGCTTACTAGATGATCGAAAAAAACTCTTCTATCTGAGGAAGCTCCAATAAAAAGATTATCCATGCCAGGAACTGTCCACAAAATCCACAGAAGCTCTTCAAATTTTGTTAACGAAGTGACTGCGGTGTTATCTATTTTCGCAAGCCTACGACCTTCAGGAGCACTGGTAGACAAAAAAGTCTTGTAATTATCTTCGCTTATTACCATGTCCAAACTCCACGAGACAACATTCGCCTTATAATAAGTTAAATCTGATAAGGAGGCCTTTCTTAAGCCTCTGTCTGAAGAAAATAAAGAAATTGCTTCAAGAATATTAGTCTTTCCTGCTCCATTCTCTCCGTAGAACACGATAAAATTGGATCGGAATTCTAAAGACAAAGCACCGTAGGAACGAAAATTCCTACAGTTCAACTTTAAAATACTCAATGTATTAGATTCTCATAGGCATAACTACGAATAAAGATTCCGCTTCGGACTCATCCACTATTAGAATAGGGGAAAGCGATTCTTTCACATATATTTTGAGAAATTCCCCCTGAAGAGTTTGCGCAACGTCTAATAAATAAATCGCATTGAAACCAGCGTTCCATCCCTGACCTGAGTATTTTACTTCTACTTCGTCTTTTCCGCTTCCTATTCTACTATTTGCGGCATAGCACGCGAGATTACCTTTGCTTAATTCGAGTTTTACCGAACGAATTTTATCGTCCGATATCACTGCCACACGATCGACTATTTCGATAAAATCACTCCTCTTAACAACGAAAAAATCATTGCTTATTTCCGGAATGACTCTTTTATAATCTGGGAAATTTCCGTCTACTAACTTTGATATAAAAATGACGTTATCAAAAGTAAACTGAATTTGATTAGCAGAAAGTGAAATAGTTACGTTATCCTGTGAAAGGTCTAGTAATTTTTTCACCTCTAGGATGGTTTTTTTAGATATTATTATCCCCTGTACGCTTTCTTTCAGGGATATCTCTGTTTCGGAAACGGATAATCTATGACCGTCTGTGGAAACTGCTTTCAGTTTATTTTCTTCTTTGTGCAGGTATATACCATTAAGATTATGTCGGTTTTCTTCCGGAGACATCGAAAATTTAGTTCTACTAATGAGCCTATTAAAAATCGAGGATTTTAAGGCGAAAGAGCAAGCTCCCTTAAGAATAGATATCTCTGGAAAATCCGCTGGATCAAGTGTAGATATTTCAAATTTGGACTTACCTGCCGCTACAACAAGCTTTGTACCCTTTTCCGCCAGAGAGAATTCTAGAACAGCGTTTTCTGAAGCTTTTCTAACTATATCTCCAAGAATGCCGGCAGGAACAGCAACTGTACCAAAAGTATCTATTTCTGCTGAAATTTCCTCGACAACAGAAAGATCTAAGTCTGTCGCTTTTAGTGTAAGTCCCGCGCTATTAAAATCCAATAGAACATGGGATAGTATTGGAACCACAGATTTCTTATCAGCTATACCAACAGTTCGCATTACAGCGGGCAAAAGATCCTTTTTTGCAATTTTTGCTCTCATAATTAATCTCCACAACCTTCTTTTAACATAGTACTTTTTCCATTGCCAAACAAGGCGTATGGCATCCGGAAATGCGCACTCATTTTCCGGAAGACAGTGCTAGAAACTCTTTGTTCAATCCCTTTACTGCCCAAAACCATACTAATAGGATTCCAATGAAAAACAGCGAGATTATAGGCGCAAGATCTACCAAGACCGATTCGACAAAAAACACATTCAACAACAGGAATTGAATCAATGAACCACCGGATTTTCCTGCTCTTCCTCCTATTACATCCACTGCGGCTTTTCCTTTCGATTTTAGTTCCTCGTCAAGCGGAATATAACTCATCTCCTTGGTTGGATCGAAGAGCGAATACTTCACGCCTTTACATAGGACATTTTGCAATAGTCCAACGGATACTATGAAATACAAAATACTTCTAGTATCTAACCTCAGCGAGGACTGCATAACATCTTTAAATATAATGCACCCAAAAAATAGGATTCCAGTTACAAATATTACAATTGGAGTTGCTAAAGCGGCACTCAACCAACTGCATCTACGGAGTATATTCGCACCAATTAACATGAACAAAATTGAAACAAGTCCAGTCCATGTCTGCAATCCACCCATAAAGCTATTGAATTCCGCTTTTGAAGGGTACAAAAGCCGAGCCTGACCTTTCCACATAACTTCGACAAGGTTTATACTTATTCCGTAGCAGACTAACAATAAAACGATAAAACCAAGATACCTGGACCTAAGAATATATTTAAAGCTCTCAGATAAACTCATTTTTTCTTTCTTTTTAGGTTTTTTTATTTCGTCTCGGTTGAAAAAACGAGGATCCCTTAAAACGTAATTATTTAGCCAATAATAAATGAAAATAATCGCAACGCAGGAAACTACAGCGATTAAAGTAATTATCTGTATCTCTTTTATGGCCTTCAACGTAGCTCCAGATATAAGAAGGGCAACATTTGCGATGAAGCCAAACATAGCATAGAATCTTTTCGATTCTTTTAGAGAAGTAACATCGTTAGCGAATCTCCAGAACATCAAGCTGACCATGGCGCTTCCCCAAAGCTCTGCCATCACGTAAAAAGACGAAAAGGTCCATCCGGATATAGGTAAAAGTAACTTTTTCAAGAAATCACTGGAAACGTCTTGAAAGCTCAATGTTAAAGATTCATGCATAGGATACAAAATAAACGCGAAAAGAGCGAAGTAAATCATAAAAAAAGATACGACAATGTAAAAAACCATATTCTTAGGAAACAAATTGGATAACTTAGAATAAGATACCATAAATAAAATCGCTGATGGCAAAACAAACCACAGCTTCAGAGTAGGAATGGCTCCTTCTCCCATGCTAGTCACGATTAAAGCATCTTTGGTAGCTCTAAGCAAACTGTAATTCAACAGTATACACATCATCATAAAAGCCATTGGAAGAAATTTTTTCAACTCAAAGGAATAAATAGGCCATAACACCGAGCGCCATCCTTTAAATTCTTCTTGTTTTTTTGTTTCTTTCATTCTAATAATCTCCATAAATCCAGAAACGCTATAATATAATAAAAATATGTGTACTTCAATTGCCTAGTTGTTTCGAATTATAATTTTTGAGTTAAGTTTGGCACTTCCAATAGATTTGACTTTTAATTATATCGAATCCTCGTTTTTGATTTAATTCAAGCGTTAAAAGATCATTCAATATCTCTTTATTGGAAAATTTTATTCCAAGAAGAGATGAGGACTTTTCGAAAATCCTTTCTTTTATTACCATCTGCGACAGGAATCTGATAAGAGGAATTGTATCAAAATCATCAAGAAAAGCTTTTTTATAAGTAGAATAGTCTTTTAGGGTTTCAAAATTTTCTAAAAAAGAAATTTTCTTGAAAATCGAATAAATTTCTTCATCAGTATGATTTGCGATTTTAATAATTTCATTGCGTATTTCAGGGGATAAATTTGGAAAAAACATCTTACACAAAGATTGTAAAGTAAGATCATTATTAAAAGAAGGAAGAGCTATTACCTTATCGCTGCTCAAACAAAAATCAGTAATTTTTTTGGATTTTAGGTAATTACCGCTTTCTAATATAAAAATATCCCGATTGCTATCAAGCAAAGGCTGAATTTTTTCAAGACAATTATCTTCAATATTTTTTATGTAAAAGCAATTTGTTCTCGTATCAAACAGATTGCATTGGCCATTGATAATTCGCAGACATTCGAAAAAAGTGCAAAAATGCACTTCCATCTCTAAAGAAGACAATTTATAGCCTACGTATTCGCAGAAAATTTCAAACGACTTCTTGTAATTACCGTAGAGATAGAAAACACTTCCTTTCTTTATTTCTGACAGATTCTTAAAATCAGACTTCATTTATTAAAAATACTCTTACTTGTTCCATAATCCTATAACTAAGCTCTTTTAGCACCGGAGTTTCGTCGTTGTTATACATTGAGCGAATTACTGTCGCTCGCGCGCTAGCTGCATTATGACTAGAAAAAACCCTTATAGAACGATCCAGTAGAATTTTCCCCATATGATCTTTTAGCACAGTTTTCGCCGTAAATTCTCGTTTTAGTCGTTTACAACCTCCGGCTGTGGACATAGCAAACGCTACTCCTTTGCAAGCCAATGTAATTGTCAATCGGTATTTCTTATCAGCAATTTTTATATCTCTTAAAAAATCGGTGAGAAATTCGCGCAACATTTGCCCATCACGCCCGGATATTACGTCGACATATATAGAAGACGAAGACTCTTTGTCATCATTTTCATAAAGCGGCACAATAGAACACGCCGTTAAAATCAAAAAAAACAGTATTACGAGGCGTGCTCTGATCAATGACTCTCTTTCAATGATCTATCCTTTACCATAAAGGAGAGTATCACCCCTAGAACCAAGAAAACTAACACTGGAATCAATCCAAGTCTGAAATCATTCAGGTCATAAATCTTAACTCCATTTTCCATTTTTCCATCCCAGGACATATTTATTATGTATCCAATCAGCGGCATTAGTATCACACCACTAACCATGGAAGCCATATTGACAAACCCCGTTACTGCCGCGCTTATAGAATTCGGGAAAAGACTCACAGCAAGAGGATATGCCAATACTGCTCCACAACCGCATCCAAGCATAAAAAATAGCACAAAAAACACTTCCAAAGGCAAATTTCCAAATAAAACAATGGCCATGCATATTGCAGCTCCTCCTACTCCAATAATCATAGGCTTTTTATAGCTATCCAATAAAACCGCCAGGTGTGCTAGCAGTGGAGTTCCTACTACCAGCCCTATATAAAGCATGTTATTGGCGAATGCAGCTACATTAGAATCGACTCCGTACGCCTTCTTTATAAAAGACACTCCCCATAGATCTCCTAGCGCACTGAGCGGAGCATAAAGCATAGTAGTATAAAGAGCCAACACCCATACTTGCCGAGAAGCTAAAATGGTCTTCATAGAATCAAATATATGGCCATCCATTTTGCGAATTTGTTTGCTATTCGGAATTATTAGCCAAATGACTAATGCAAGAACGAATCCTATGAAAGCGAAAATTTTTATTATGCAAACCCAAGAAAAATCCTTTATAAGATATGAAAGTATAGGGCCACCGATAACTGGTCCTCCGAAGACTCCTACTGAAATAGTATAAGAAGTCATGACCGGAATTTTTTTTGCAGGGAACAATGAAGCGATTACTTTTATCGCTAGTAAAAACGCGAATGAGGATCCAAAACCAAGTATCATCTGACCTAATCCAGCTACATAGCAATTAGTTGTAGAAGCAAATAACAGAATACCTAAAGCACAAAATGCAGCGGACAGAAATGCTGCAACTCTTACATTCATTTTATCTATTATTACTCCAGCCGGTATTTGCATAAACGTGTAGACCCAGTAATAACAACTAGCCAACGCTCCTACGCCTGTCGTGTCAAGACGAAAATATTCCATAAAATGTTCATTTAATACAGTTGGAAAAGAAGACCTCGCAATAAACTGATAGGAGAACAGCAATAGAACAACAGACCACACTACATATGGGAAAAAAACCGTTTTATACTTTGACATCTTACTATCTCCTTTCTATACTCTCGAATTTATAACACTAATGTTATATTTGAGTCAACCATAAGTAAAGAACGCTAGAAAGAGGAGCTATTGTGGAGGATTTTCATTGATATCCTAGCTTATCCGCTAAGAAAATCAACCTAATCTACTCTTGAACCATTTTAAATATGCATCCAAGCAATACAATCTATTTCTTTGCTTGATCCATGATTGTGACGCTTCGATTTTTCACTCCACATTTTTTGCCTCTGTGTATCTGGACCAGGATTTGATGTTGGTGGCGATTTCTTGTAGAGCTGTTTTCAGACCGGCTTCATCTGCAACATCGTGGATATATGGAGCGCCTGTACCAGAAGCACAAGAATCCAGATAATCGTAATTATGGTTTTCAGGTAGATCTGTGGTTTTATTTATATATTGAGTTTGTTTTCTGTATTTTATGATGTAAATGCGTAAATTATTCCCCCAATCTTCTTTTAACTTGGCACAAGCGTCGAGGGTGACTTGTTTACAAGCGGTAGTTGCGTCGCTGCCGTTCCAATTCCCACTTCCATCACTTTGCCAACTGCTTCCATGCAGAGATCCGTCCTTCACTCCAGCCCACAGAACCAGATTTACAGGTCTGGTTGTGCCAACGAAATGATATTTCCACAATCCTAACGGGTAATTCATGTCACCCATACTGATGATATATCCTGGTCGCTGATCTTTGGCCGCCAAAAATCGTCTGTGCAATCCAGCAAAATGGTAATAATTGAATTTGTATCCACCGGAGCCGTTGTAATCAATAAAATTAAAATCTATCGGACTTAAATCAAGATCCTCAATGCACACAAACGAATCTCCAACGTAGGTACTAGATTGAAATGCTTGATAATCCGCTCTGCTCGGAACCCAATGTTCAATATTTGAATTCCATGCTAAAGACATCACGCCATCAGCTAGGAAAATACTACTTTCACTACACATAGGATAACTTCCGACATTCTGGGAGAGGTCAATAACGCGAGACATTGCTGGCAGATGCGGCCTAATATACTTGCATGTCCGCGCTGTATCTATCATTTTAGGATCGGATATCGCGACATTACTTATAGAGAGCGTAATTCTGTAATTCCCATCAGGCTGTTCTTCGTATTTATAAGTGTCGGGATCAATAGTAATGACCATAAAACTTGTTATTTCTCTCGTTGCTGTTGCTTCGGTCGGAGTAGAGTACGAAAACGATCCAAGAGCTTTCACTGTAACATGCAATTCACCTGTTCCGTGAAAACAAATACAGTTATTTTCTATCCACATATTATTTCCACTTTGGGAAGCTTCGAGTTTTAGCACTTCGTTATTTGTTATAATTACACC
>JAIRMQ010000016.1 GCA_031258575.1 Holosporaceae bacterium
GAAAGCTTTCTGCTGCACTTGAAAGAATGCGAGTTTCGGTATAATAATAAGGATGAGGATCTTTCTAAAATTTTGACTAAACTGGTCAATAAAGAAAAATAGATGCTAGTCTGGAGCCAAACTTAATATCAATGTCTTTCTAAGGGAGGTCTTTCCTTTTTCGAAGCGCTATATTCCTGGTTTTTCCAATTTTTGTGAGTTAGAAGACCGATGATTTTGGATATGGTGGTTTTTAACTTTCTCAACACTCAAATGCCTCGGCAAATCACCGTCCATAATCTTCTCTTTTATCTTGGGACATAAATTGTTCACTGAGATGATGGAGCGGACGTATCTCGGCGAGATTTTGTTGACTTCGCAGAATTCTTCTAATGTGATGCCATTTTCTGCGCTCTTTATCAGCTGATTTTCCAGTATTTCAGCTTTGGCGAGGAGTCGGGAGAGCGGCGTATTGGCGAAATAGTCCTTTGGTTTTATGACGACTGCCGCGCGGCCTTTCCGAGTATTGATTTTCAGTGGTATGAATACTTCCTGGTTCATATTGCAAATTCCGTCGTTATCAATTCCATTTTACGCAGTCAACTCTGGAGACCTGAAAGACGAGGCTATGATTTCAATGGACCATCTCCTATTGACTTTATTTCAGAAAATGCGACGGGGACACTATCTGGTTATTCCATTAGAATAGGCTCTTGTCCAGATGATCTTAGTATTTATGATAACGCTGAAAACGTGGCTTTTTTGAATAAGGCACTCAAAAATACTCTACAATTATTTGATATATTTAAAATTGCCGTGTCCATAATATATCATTAAGCGTTGTTACTATGAAATATTTAATGTGTTATAAATAATTATTGCTATGGAGAATGAAATTCTAAAAATATTTAATCGCATATATGCAAACTTATTAACTAATAATTAAACATTTGAAGTGTATTATTCTCGAAAGGGATAAAAAATGCGCTTTATTATATTCTCATGTTTTTTCTATGCATTCAGTGCATTCGGAAGTTTTCTAGACGAAATCGGCCAGCTAACCGCAAAAGAATTGACAAGGCAGCTTCGTGAAGAGGAGCGTCAACCGAACAGAACTTATCCCAATAAAATTCATGATGCTACTCTTAAGACTTACGACATCCCTAAAAGACAAGCTAACTTAATATATGATATACAACAGCCTTGTATTAGCCCTCGAGGGGATTGGATTGCCTATATTTCTAACAGAACTCTTTATATAGTTCCTACGATAAATAAGAGTAAGAGCGCTATTGTATTAAATGAAAAAAGTATTGGGAATCTGCATTTTACCACTACTGGTTTTTTGACTTTTCCAAGCAAAAATAGCGTAAAAATCATAGAGTTAAAAAATGGCGATACCTGGACTTTGTATCTTCCGGAAAAGGCCACGCCGGTCAGAATAGTAGGGAGTAAAGAAAACAACATAATAGTTCTTTCGACTGCTCAAAATGGTTATCATCTTTATAGAATTGATATAAAAAAGGGAACTAGCCAAGATATTACAGATCAACCTATCATTAAAAATGGTTCCTCTCAGCCTACAATTCTTTTCGATAAGAAAATGGATTTAGTGCTAATTCGAGACAATAAAAATATCTTTGTAATTGATCAAAAAGGGAAAAAAGCTCTTGTAGAGCAGGCCGTTAATAATGATCAGTATATTTCGCTTTCCAATGGTGTATGTTGCAAGTTTAGTAAAAATAAAAATGGAAACATCTCGCTTATCTTTTGGGATTTGAAACGCAGTCAAAAAAAAGAAGCTCTGCTTCCTGCAGATCGTTTTTCCGATTGTTCTGTGGCGTTTGACGCAAATGGTATTCCTCAGTTTGTAGGAATAAAATCAACTAAAACTAACTTTTTCCTTCCTAATAGTGAAGTAGCAAAAAAATCTCTTACCCGACTAAGAAACTCTTTGGGCGGAAAATTCTTTTATATAATTGATACGACTCATGATAAAAAAATATGGCTTATCTGCGTCGTTGATTCTCACAATCAGAAAGAATGCTACATTTACGATGTAAGAAACGGATCGCTAAAGTCCATTAGAACAAAAATGCCGTAGCCAATAGCGGAGTAACTAAAAAGTCTTGTTTTTAGTTAGTTCTAGCATAAAAATACTTGCAGAGTCTCTTGAAAAAAGGTATAAGATGCGCATAGTTTTGGAGAAAAAATGAATCTTTATGAAAGTGTTTTTATAGGTCGACAAGATCTGTCGCAGAAACAGATGGAAGCGTTAGGCGTTGGTCTTGGTCTTCTGGTATCTCAAAATGGCGGGGAAGTTGTTGGAAGCGAATATTGCGGTTTTAGGAGCTTGGCTTACGCCATCAAAAAAAACCATAAAGGACATTATTACATAATACAAATGAAGGCTTCTAATGCGGCAGTAGCAGAGCTAGAACGCGCAATTCGGATAAATGAGGACATCATTCGACACCTAATAGTAAAAGTTGAAGCATTCGATAATAAAGGAAACATTATATCGCAGGCGAAAACATCAAACGAAGATTTCGCAGTTGTTCATGATGCTGGTTATCGAAATGCAAGCGATAAAACTATTGCTGTAGAAAAAGAAGAAACTGTTTAAAAATAATGGAGTGCGTTTATGCGAAATGAAAAGAATAATCTTAAAAAGAATGATAGGTTTTCCGAACGAAACGGTGTTTTTAAGAAGAAGGCTTGCCCATTTGAAAGCGGAGCATTAAAGATAGATTATAAAGATCCACGTACGCTACAGAAGTTTGTCTCTGAAAGAGGGAAAATTATGCCGTGCAGAATTTCAATGGTTTCTACAAGAAAGCAGAGAGCTCTTGCAATCGCAATAAAAAGAGCGAGATATTTAGCGCTTCTTCCTTACGTTGCTGATT
>JAIRMQ010000034.1 GCA_031258575.1 Holosporaceae bacterium
CGACCCAGAAGCCGTCTTCGGTCGATTTCATTCCAAATATCCACTTTAAAAGCGAATGCTTTTAAAGTTTTATCATTAGTGTAGTATCTTGAATACTGAGGACCGAAAAGTTAACAAAGTCTTAATTTTTGGTCGGTTTTGCCGATTATTTTTTGGAGCTGGATTTGGGGAAGGAAGTCGATTGGAGGCGGTTCCTAAATCGATTTCGGAGAATTATTGCTTTTCTTTAGTTTTAGCCACTTCCTTAACAATCTATTAACAAACCACCTATTCCACGTAGAAAAATTAAATCGCCGAAAAAATAATTGGAAAAAACGACCGTGAGTTAACATTTGTTAAAATCTATCTGTATTTTTATTCATGGTATCCATCTGTGAAGCCGAAATATGGCCCCCCAAAATTCAAATAAAATGTATTGTTCGCGATATTATTCAACAACTGCTCGATGTTTTGTGGTAGTATTATTATAGGTGATGATATTATCGCTTTAGATAGCGAAGAGGAAGGTAAGTTATGGATACTCAAAAATGGATAAGAATGGGGAGAATTGCAGTGGTCATGGCAATGCTTTTATCATTTATTAATCAGGGATATAGTAGTAATAGTGTTATTTTAAGCAAACTCAATGCTGCTTATGTGAATATTGCAAAATGCGAAGAGGAAGAATGTGGCAAGAGTGGATTTCTCAGCACTGCTAACAAGGTGGGTAAGGAAAGTAACCTTAAAACGGTTTCTTCCTATATAAATAAATTTATAAAGCGTCCAGATGAACTAGTTGCTTTTTGTGAATATTGTGTAAGCAACGAAAAACAAGATGATTTTGTCAATTGTTGGAAAATAATGAATAAATGTAATGGATCTGAGAGGCCGTATATCATGCTATTTCCTTTGAAGGATGTGAAGAGATTTATCAATTTTTGCCCTCCCGAAGTCGTGATCCTTTGTATTAAAGAGGTAGAAAAAGAGGGGCCCGCAGGTAAAGGATACTTAGATATTATAAAAAGTGCTGTAAATGACTTCTCAGTAGACGATTTTATCAAAAAGCTTAGACTAGATGATTTATTGGAGAAGATAATTGGCGCTCTAAAAAAGGATATCAATAAAATTAGAACTGATTTATTTGAGCGAGCATCTGCAACTTTCAACGAAGAAGATCGGAAAAAAGCGATGCTAAAAGCTTTGCGTTTTGCAGAGGAAATGGCCATTTTGAAGGAGAGAATAGAGGCAGTCGGCGAGCTTCTTAAAGTGCGATTGGAGGGGGCAAATGATGGAGATGGACCCATACAACGCTATGTTGTTGCAGAACTGGATAAGGCGTTTCTTGGGCAGTTGGTTAGTATTGTCTCTGATAGCAATAATGAATCTGTGTTAAGTAGTATTGATCCCTCGGTGGAGCTGGAGCAGATTTTAGATACCATTATGAAAGCTCTCCCTGAAGAGCAGCGGAAAAGTCTGAGAGTTGTTCTTGAAGAAATAATTGGTCTCTTTAAGGAGAGGGATAATGGAAAGTTAAAAGAACTAAATTTGAAGTATGAAAACGGCAATGCAGGAGAGATCAACGATAATTTCGATGGCGGTGACGATAATTTCGACGGCGGTGACGATGATTACTAATGGTGATGCGGGTTCTTTTTTCGTTTTTCAAAGACACTGAGTTAACGATGTCGCAAAATATTCTTATTGTACAATTTGAAGTATGAAAGCGGCAATGCAGGAGAGATCAACGATAATTTCGACGGCGGCGGTGACGATGATTACTAATGGTGATGCGGATGCTTTTTGCTTCGGGTTCTTTTTTCGTTTTTCAAAAACACTGAGTTAACGATGTTGCAAAATATTCTTATTGTACAAGCTGTTGAGAATATGTTGATGAAGTCGCTGCAGGAGAGAGGAGAGTCAGATAAAAGGACCAGGCCGATGAAGGTGAATGTTGATGTATCGATTATGACTGATGAAATAAAGAGCGATATATTATTTCTGACAAGATCGCTCTTTATATTTATTAGTCTATAGAGCCAGGTTTCGCCCAGCATTGATAATAGATATGCGCTGAACGAGGCGATGAGAAGCCGAGGGGCCTGCAGAAAGATCTGCTCTATCGATGTAGTGTTCTTATTCATAGTATCTTCTGGGATGCTGAAATTTTGAAATGTATGATAATCAAGCGGGACATGGCCGAGAGTCAATAATATGCTGATAACAAAAAATACCTGCATAACAAATGATAATATAATTGCTTGCCTCGCCTTGGTCGCGCCATAGAATTCGTTTATCATGTCACAGGCGAAGAATGACGATGAAAGAGTGACAGTTCCGAGGAGAACAGGCATATTGATTATTTCGTAGGATGTAGCGTATAAAACTTGGATGTTTCCAAGAACGGCCGCTATTACCAAAAAACTGCACAATCCAGCGTGTCCATATGATCTTTTCAAAAATACGATTGTTGCGTTGCAAAAAAGTACGCTGATAAATGATATTAATATACTCGGAGAACAGTGCAAGAAATTGACTAACAAAACAAAGGCGGAGTCCGTGGCCATTTTGGAATCTCTTTATCAAAGGAGCAAGGTAGCCAGGGGTATCCCGGCCACACCCTTATAAATTAGGACCGCGACCTTCTCTCTATACCAAATCAACAAAAGATTATGGATTTTCCCGGACAAAAGATATCCATGGCAATTTGCCAAGAATACCCACGGTAACTTGCCTACTCTCTTGCAATCTTTGTGGCGTTTGGGTATAGAACAGTAGAATTTTAAAACCAAATCTCATGCCGGCTCCACGCATGCCGCGGGACGCACAACTATCCTCTGCGACATCATGATACACAACTTGCTGTTATTGTAGGGGAGCAGACATTTCAAAGTCAACGTTTTTCTTGAGGCAGGCGATATACCAAATCAACAAAAGATTATGGATTTTCTCGGACAAAAGATATCCATGGCAATTTGCCAAGAATACCCACGACAACTTGCCTACTCTTCTGCAATCTTTGTTGTGTTTGGGTATAAAACAGTAGAATTTTAAAACCAAATCTGATGCCGGCTCCACGCACGCCGCGGGACGCACAGCCATCCCCCTATTCTGTTAAATAATCTTTTTTACTATAACAAAAATGTCTCACGTGGAACATTCACCGTTCAAAAATTGATGAATACACTCGCAATCGGGGCTATTCAACAACTATCCTCTGCGACATCATGATACACAACTTGCTGTTCATTGTAGGGGAGCAGACATTTCAAAGTCAACGTTTTTCTTGAGGCAGGCGATATACCAAATCAACAAAAGATTATGGATTTTCCCGGACAAAAGATATCCATGGCAATTTGCCAAGAATACCCACGACAACTTGC
>JAIRMQ010000001.1 GCA_031258575.1 Holosporaceae bacterium
TCGGAATACTGGAGCGTGATAAGGATGATAAACACATGGCAAAAGTAGTGACCATCGCAAAAAAGAGCAAACGAATGCTGGTATTCAACAGCAAAGCGTTGGCGGATGAAGAAAAAAATAAGGGAAAAGCTAATGAAGACTAAAAATAATCTAAATATTATGAAAAAAATTTCTAAAGGGCACTTGAAACTTTGCGAAAAAAATATCATCCTACCGGAAGAGGGTAGTGTAAATAGTAGATATGTATATATACATATACTCTTTACTTTCTTGGTTTATAGAGAGAGTGCGCAAGAAAAAATACCCCCTATTATATTCAAAATTACTGGTAAAGTGGTAATCCCCCTCGTTTACAGGGGATTCAGGGCCGTAACAGGTGGTAATCAAGTGGTAACCGGTGGTAACCGGGCTATAACCGCTGCAACACAGCACGTTGATGGCAAAAAGAAGGCAGTTGCCGCCAAAAAACATAAAAATCCCTGCTTTGTTACACTTCAACCTTACGCATACATTCCACCCTAACATAAGCATTTGCCTTTGAGGCGAAAAAATAAAGAAACAATGATTGGTAAAATTTAAAAAACATGGAGTGAAACAAATGACAGAAACATTAAATTTAAACTTGGAAAGGAAATAAAATGCCCTACATCACCATGCGAGGCATTAGCCTTGCGATCGCGCGAATCGGTACACGCATAGACTCGGCGATACGCGAACATAACATCGAAATGAACGAAGACGATGCGCTGAAAGAAGCTCTCGATGATCTCAAACACATCGCCAACGCACTTTTCGATGCCGTCGAAGACGAAAAACTTAATGAAACCATGAATTTAACGAAAGGAAACTGTAATGACTGATATTTTAGAGAAAAACAATCAAAGTCGGGGACAAGATGGGGACAGCTTAGATAAACTGAAAGAAAAATGGCCGTCGCCTTTCGTATCCCGCGATCGTATAGGAGAATTTACCGAAGGACTGTTTAAACAAAGCAGCATGAATACGCTCGACGCGCGAGGAACAGGTATACAAAAACGGTATCGCATCGGTAACAGAGTATTTTATGAAACAGACAGTGTAGTTGATTGGCTAAAGGCTAGAGCAAAAATAGGAGGCGATTATGGACGCATTCGATAAATTAAAGGGAGCATGCAAAAAGCAGTATGTTTCCAGAAAAGAGCTTTGGAATCTAACGGGCGGGATTATTCATCCTAGAACTATGGAAAAGCTCGATAATAAGGGAATCGGCATCCCAAACTCTATTTTGATAGCTCACAAAAGGATGTATCCGATAGACAGCGTCATAGAATGGCTGCGAACAAAATCAAGGCTAATATGCAGCAAAAAATAGTACATCAGAACGCGCAACAGAACCGGATTGTGAAAATTGATCCGGATTCCGCATGCGTGCAGCGCAAACAAAAACACATTAAAACAAAATATAAAATGGGGACAGAATGGGGACAAATTTTGAAATTCTATCTTTGCAGCAGCAATTAAAACAAAATATAAAATGGGGACAGAATGGGGACAAATTTTGAAATTCTATCTTTGCAGCAGCAGCTTAAATCGCTATTTCCCCCTTGATATTCCAGATGGTGCCGAAAAGAGGAATCGAACCTCCGACCTACTGATTACGAATCAGTTGCTCTACCAACTGAGCTATTTCGGCAGGAAAAATCTGCGAAAATTTTACCTTGAATAGAATTCAACTACTATGTTCGGTTCCATCACAACGGGGTATGGAATATCCTCTAGCTTTGGAATATTGGCAAATTTTCCTTTTAGCAATTTCAGATCGACTTCCATATACGTGGGAATATCTCTCTCCGCTGATTGAGCAGCCCCTAAGACTATAGTATTTGTTTTGGATTTCGTTTTTAATTCAATTTCGTCGCCTTCTTTAACAACATAAGAAGAGATATTGACGGTACTGCCATTGACCATCACGTGGCAATGATTTATTAATTGTCGCGCGGCAAAAACTGTCGGAGCAAATTTCATACGATAAACGACAGCATCAAGTCTACGTTCCAACAAACCGATGATGTTATGACTAGTGTCTCCTTTCATTCGAGAAGCTCTTTGATAAACTCCTCTAAATTGCTTTTCCGTGAGATTACCATAGTATCCCTTTAATTTCTGCTTGGCTAACAGTTGAGCTCCATAATCTGTAGGCTTTTTCCTATTGCTGCCATGTTGACCAGGAGCATAGTTTCTATTGTTTATCGGACTTTTAGCCTGTCCCCACAAATTCACGCCCAATCTTCTGTCAATCTTGTGTTTGGCTGCAATACGCTTAGTCATAAAACCTCTTTACGATATTAATACGTTCTAGATAAACACGATAATCAGCCAAATGTCAATCTTTTTTAAATGGATTACTTTTGGAAAAAACTCATCACTGAATTTATGATTGCTGAATGTGTTTTCTTCACTACAAAGCGTTGATCAATAACACACATAGGCATTTCATAAACGCATTTGCATAGTCCAAGATTAAATGGGAAAAAAAGCATTGATTTTTTTGTTATCTCATGTAAGACTAGCATTCAATATCAGAGGAGCAGTTGTAATGAAGAGGAGTATACATCCGGATTATCATGAGATAAATGTTATTATGACAGATGGGTCTGCTTTTAAAACAAAATCAACCTGGGGAAAAGACGGAGATACTTTGAAACTGGATATTGATTCCAAATCTCATCCTGCTTGGACCGGTATTCGTCAATTAGTAGACACCGGCGGACAGCTTGCAAAGTTCAAAAATCGTTACAAGGATTTTGGTTTAAAAACTTCTTAATCATAAAGCCGAATAAAAGACCGCGAAATGGCTCAACAGAAGTATTTTAATAATCCCGAATTGTGGCAGGATCCGAAAGCGCGTCCGTATGCCTTTATTAAAGATGTGACAAAAACATTCAATGGACGAATTGCTGTTAATAATGTTTCTCTTTCTATTTACCGAGGAGAATTGTTCTCTTTGTTGGGGCGCTCTGGTTGCGGGAAAACAACTTTATTGAGGATGTTAGCAGGATTTGAGCGTCCAACCTCTGGAAAGATTTTCATCGATGGGATTGATATGACCGATACTCCCGCTTATAAGCGTCCTGTGAGTATGGTTTTTCAGTCATACGCTCTTTTCCCACATATGACTGTAGAACAAAACGTTGCTTTTGGGCTTATTCAAGAAGGACTTCCAAAAGAAGAAATAAGAGATAGAGTTGGCACATATCTCGAGCTAGTACAGATGAGCGGATATGAAAGAAGAAAGCCCGATCAACTGTCCGGGGGAGAAATGCAGAGAGTTGCTCTTGCGAGAAGTTTAGTAAAGCAACCTAAGCTTGTTTTGTTAGATGAACCACTTGCAGCGCTTGATAAAAAATTACGTGAGAGAACTCAATTGGAATTGGTAAATATTCAAGAAAAAATTGGAGCTACTTTTATAATGGTCTCTCATGATCAAGAAGAAGCTATGACTGTGTCTTCCCGTATTGGATTAATGAACGAAGGAAGGATTTTACAAGTGGGAAGTCCCACAGAAATATATGAGTATCCAAATTCAAAATATGTAGCGAATTTTATTGGATCAGTGAATTTGTTCGATGGTATAATCATTGAAGAGAGAGCTGATCATGTAGTAGTAAAATCTACACTGATGGAAAAGAATTTGTATGTGAGCCATTCCGCATCAGCTCCTGTGGGAGCGCAAATAAGCGTGGCGATTCGTCCGGAAAAAATAATACTTACAAGTACTCAGCCGGAAGGCGAATATAATTGGACTAATGGCATCGTAAAAGAGATAGTTTATCTTGGAGATGTTTCAATCTATCATGTGCAACTGCGATCTGGAATGACGGTTTTAACGACTGTAACTAATTCAGTTCGTGCAGCTGAACGACCAATTCAATGGGATGATGAAGTATTTCTGTATTGGAAGCCCGAAACTGGAATCGTTTTATCAATTTAGTCATCTATACATTCGACTATTTCATTAAGTTTGTTTTCGTATGTAGCATTATAAATAGCTGACAGTATTTTCAGTTTTGTTTTAAAAAGAGGAACTACTTTAGTAGTAAAAGCTCCTTCTGATAGACTACCGGACCATTCGTTAATATTACCGCCGGAGGCTAAATACTCCCCAAAAAGAATATTTCTGGACTGTTTAGTGGAACATGTCAGAATTGTGTCGCCAAGTCCGCCCAGTTCCCAGATAGTTTCTTTTTTTCCGCCATATTCCACGATTAGAGCCGATATTTCATGTAAACCCATGGTAATAAAACGCGCAATGGCTCCGCTACCTAGCTTCATTCCGGAAAGAATGCCGCATCCAACTGCCAAAACATTTTTCATCGCTCCAGTAATCTGTAATCCGATATAATCATCTATCACTTTAATATTTAGGGTTTTATTGGATAAAGACCGGGAAATTTTTTCCGATAATTCTCTGCCTTTACTGGCTATATTCACTGAAGCAGGTAGCCCGCAAATTATTTCATGTGCAAAAGAGGGACCGGAAAAAATAGCGTATTCATTATCAATAATTTTCTCCAATAAATCGCTTTGTAAACTTCCATCTTTGATATTCAGTCCTTTTGAGCATAAAACAACAGGTACTTGAATTTGATTTTCTCTAATTTGTTCGAAAATCGATATAATATTTTTCATTGGCACGACTACAAATATAATGTCACATGTCTTTATTTCCTGAAAATTCGTTGTGCACGAAATGTTGTGGCTCAGGGATATGTTGTCGAAAAACTTACGATTCACATGAAAATTATTGATATCCGAAGCTATTTCTTCGACATTACTGATTAATATGATTTCATTTGCTCTATTACTAAAACATTGCGCAAGAGCTGTTCCGTAACTACCTGCACCAATAATTCCAACCTTGAAAAACATACTCTACTCTTTAAAATACTTAACTTTAATTTCCCAAAAATTTGCGAATGTTGTACCTACGGAATAATACTTCGTCTTTTCGCAAATCCAGCTCTTACAACGAGCCTTAACCTTTTATTAATGCTGGTACTTTCTTTAGAATTCCAGCTCTCCACATTTTCCGTTTCGTCTTCTCCCCTGATAGTAATTTCTCCCTGACGGAGATAAATTACCTTTCCTATTGCTATTCCTTGAGGTTTAATGAAAGCTTCAGCATTTTTCTTTGCATTTTCAGAGGCTTCTTTCATCATTTCCATTTTTACATCTGCGAAGCTGGTTAGTCTGTAAGAATACGTATAATTTATAAAAACTCCCTCGGACAACAGCTTTACCATGTCTTCTTTAATGTTTTTTATTTTCGAGAGATCCTTTGATCTCACAGTAAATTTATCATTGGCTATATAATATTTTTGTTTCTTCGTAGTAGTTACACCTGATGAAGTGACTTTATCCTCTTCCTGTTTTTCATCTGTTTCCATCGAGAAATTGACGATCTCTTCATCGATCACACCATGATTTTTGAGAAATTCCATAACTTTTGCTTTATCGGCGACACGTTTCTTATAAAGTTCCTCTAGATCTGTGTCACTATTCGATATTCCTATGTGAATATCGCCGACGTCCGCTCTAACAACTTTTTCCGATAGTCCTTTCACCTCAACCAGTTCGGCAACTCTTCCTATTTTTTTCGAGGAAAAGTATCCAAATCCTATTAATCCAAAAGAAATAACCAGAGCTCCCAGAAACGATGCGCTTTTCATATAAGTCTCCTACAAATATCTCTAGCGATTGTAGCACATATGTATTAAAGAAGCATTAAATATTCTAAGTATAAGGAACAAAGAAAAATTATTCTTGACAGAAATATTTCATAAATGCTTATATAGCGCACAAAAATAAGCAGTAAGAGATCCGGAATGAAGAAAATAAAATTTTGCATGCTATGTTTTGCATTTTTCTGCGACTTTGTAGTATGTATGCGCCATCCTTTTCTGTCCTTCATACCTGATCAAAAGCGGGCTCTTGCTGAAAATTCAGCCCTTGATGAAAAATTTGAGGCAACTGCAAAGGAATTAAATATCAAACCGAGAGATATATTCTGCTATTTAAAAAAAATAAAAATGTCGAAATATTCAGAGGAGTATTTATTTCCCGAAGGAATCGAAAATTCAAAAAAGTATTCATTTCCTGAGAAAATTAATGAGGCCGTTCAGCTATTGTCTTTAAATGCAGAAACTCCATATCTTTTATTTTTATCTCTG
>JAIRMQ010000039.1 GCA_031258575.1 Holosporaceae bacterium
GATAGAATTCTGCAAATCCTTTTACCAAACTCGTATGCGAGGAATTTGAAAAATATCCGAAATCTCCTCTAAGAATAAAAAGATTCTTAAAAAAATCGGAATAGACCGCATAACTTAGCGCGAAGTTAGGGGTTAACTCCAATCATAATATTCACAATTGTAAATTAATCACGAGCCATAAAATGGATCAATTATGGGGAGTAGGACAAGAATTTTTTATATTATCGGTTATATTGTGATGAATCGTGAGAGATCCATTCAGCAACATCATTCGCTATATATTCAGTACGAATTGTCTTCTGCTCTTTTGTGACTAAATTTTTTATAATAGCTGTGCCTTCGAGCAGTTCCATTTCATTTGCAATAATAACAAATTTGAATCTCTTGCGGCTGGCATAGCTCAATTGTACTCCAAGACTTTTGTCCTGAAGATATGTTTCTGTTTTTATGCCCATTCCTCTTAATTTATTAGCTATTCTCATATAGCTTACTATAAAGTCGCGATTTTGAGTCGTAACAAGAACAGTGGCGGAAGTAAATAAATCAGCTTTTAATATTCCTTTTTCAATAAGTTTCGGAACAATTCTTGAAATACCTATCGTCGCACCAACGCCTGGAAATTTTTTATCAGAAAGCATTTCTACTAAATTGTCGTATCTACCACCTCCAGCAATACTACCAACATCATTGATATCATTAAAAACTGTCTCAAATATAGTGCCAGTATAATAATTTAATCCCCTGCATAATTTAGGAGATACTCTAATTAGACTATCCTCGAATCCCAGTTTTTTCAGCGCTTGAAAAACATTATTAAGTTCTGTAACTCCCTCTTTATATTCCTCGTTAATATCTAGCGAATTGAGCCACATTAATATTTCAACGTTACCCCTTCTTTTCCGCGCGTCGATAAAATTCTTTAATTTTTTTAAATTTTCCTGAGGTATACCAAGCTTAATGGCTTCCTCATCAAATTCTGCACTCGTAATTTTTTCTATCTTATCTATCAATTTCAGTGTTTCTGCCACTTTATTTTCAGCGACTATTGTCTTCATAAAACCTGATAAGATTTTTCTATTATTTATCTCTGTATGAAAAGCTGGAATATTTAGAAATTGTAGAATTTCTGTAATCAAAAACACGATTTCAGCATCATATTCTACCGATAGTGATTCGTTTCCTATTACGTCTATATCACATTGATAAAACTGTCGGTAGCGTCCATATTGAGGACGTTCTCCCCTCCAAACTGGAGCAATTTGATACCTTTTATATGGGAAAATCAGCTCCCCAGAATAAGAAGACACATACCTTGCTAAGGGTACCGTTAAATCGAAACGCAATCCGAGATCCTTCTTGCTTTCATTAGAAAGCCTAAAAAGACCGTAAATTTCCGCATCGTTTCCCTTTGCAATAAGAGTGCTGATACGCTCGACAGAATGAGTATCCATCGGAACAAAGCCATATAGTTCAAAATGCTTCTTAATAGAATCTACCACTTTATTGAAAGCTATTTGCTCATTTGGCATAAACTCAGGAAATCCTGAAATATCACTTTTCATAGGCTGCTACCAATTTTATCCCGCATCAATGCGGAATATTTTATATATGATAACAGCATACTGGAAAAAAGTAAAAAAACATTAAATTTGTACGTTGTTTACAAAACAGCGAATAATTTTTTGATAGGAAAATCGGTTTCTTTCGAATGCGGGTTGAATTTAGAGCTTTTGTAACCAGCAACTGAAAACCGCGCCGCCACAGCACAAATCACTGAGTAGATAGAGCTTTGTCAAAAAAATAACATAACGATTTGACTCAATCGCGATATAATATAATATGTTTGTTTTTACGTCCAAAAAAATTGCGTTATTAAGGTTAGATTGCTTTGTAGTAATTGCTTGTATATAATATCAACTGTTTTTAAGGAGTTTTTATGGCGAAAGAGGATTTAATAGAATTTTCTGGAGAGGTTATAGAAGTATTGCCAAATGCGATGTTCAGAGTAAAGTTAGAAAATGATCGTGTAATTTTAGCGCACACTTCCGGAAGAATGAAGAAAAACAGAATAAGGGTCTTAGCTGGCGATAAAGTTAATGTAGAAATGACAGCGTATGATTTCACTAAAGGACGAATTACTTTTAGATCCAAGTAGTTGTTTTAATTTTTTATTAATATTATCATTCTTTTTTGTGTTTAGGGAGTAATGTCTATGGGAGTAGCTTTCGGGAAAAGAGTTGGAGATGCTTTAAATAAGCAAGTGACGGAAGAATTAAGTTCCGCATATCTTTATTTGGCCATGTCCAATGTTTTAAGGGATATGGGGCTAGAAGGATGCGCAGGCTGGGTGATGCAGCGATCTAAAGAAGAATTAGACCACGCCATGAAAATCCTCATGCACATACAGGAACGTAGTACGAAAATAAAATTGCAGCCAATTGCCGCGCCTAAGCAAGAATGGAGAGCGCCGCTTCATATTTTTGAAGAAATGTTTAGAAACGAGCAGAGAATTACGTCCTTGGTAATGTCCATATACGAATATTCAATTGTAGAAAAAGATTATCAAACGCAGTGTTTCATTTCTTGGTTCGTTCAAAAACAAGTTGAGAAAGAATCTGCAGCCACTAGTATTCTGGATAGATTGAAAAAAATGCAATCTACCGACATAGGTGTTATTATGTTCGATAAGGAGCTTTCGCAGAGGAAATAAATCAGGTGGATTTTTCTAGGAAAAATGATCATATTACTTTGGCTTGCGAGTCTATAAGTAGATCTAAGCTTTCCTCTGGTTTTGATAATTATCGTTTTGAACACAATGCCCTTCCTGAAATTGATTTCAATGAAATAGACACGTCTGTAAATTTTCTAGATCGTAAATTGAATATTCCGTTAATAATTTCCTCAATTACAAATGGAACTAAACTAAGCGAAAAAATTAATAAGAATTTGGCAGGAATTGCCAATGATTTTGGTTTGGGGTTGGCAATTGGGAGCCAGCGAATAGATTTTGAAAAAAAATCTCCTCCTGAAGCTTTTAGAATACGAAATTATGCAAAGAACATTTTATTGTTTGCGAATTTAGGTGCTGTTCAACTCAATTATGGATATTCTGTAGATCAATGCAAGAAGGCTGTCGAGCTCATAGAAGCAGACGCGCTTGTTCTTCATTTGAATCCTATTCAGGAGGTTTTTCAAATTGAAGGAAACACTGATTTTTCTGGATTATTAAGAAAAATAGAAAAAGTTTGTTCCTCCATGAACTATCCAGTAATAGTAAAGGAGGTTGGTTATGGAATTTCTTTATCTGTTGCTAAAAAACTACAGAATGCCGGAGTTTATGGAATAGGCATCGATGGTGCTGGTACCATTTCCTGGACAAATTTAGAGAGTAATCGATCTAACGATATTGTTGTGAAGAACTCAGCTCAGGCTTTTCAAAATTGGGGAAATCCGACGGCTGATTCTTTACAGGAAATTACCAAGAATTTAACGAATATAAAAGTTATCGCTAGCGGCGGAGTGAGATCCGGCGTGGATATCGCAAAATCAATTGCTCTTGGAGCTAATCTTTGCGGAAATGCGACTGATTTTTTAGAAAAGATTATGATTTCTCGCGCGGATTGCGAAAATTTCGTAGAATCTCTGATTTTGGAATTAAAGACTGCGATGTTCTGTACTGGATGCAAAAATATCAATGAGCTAAAAGCAGTAAAATTGATGAAAGTTAAATAGGTCCAAATGGCTTCTTACCAATATATTTATGTTATGAAAGATATGTCAAAGATATATCCTGGTGGAAAGCAAATTCTCAAGAATACATGGCTGTCCTTTTACCCAGACGCAAAAATAGGCGTTATTGGAGATAATGGCGCTGGAAAATCCACATTGTTAAAAATAATGGCTGGTATTGATACTGAATTTTCTGGAGAAGCTTGGATTGCTAAAGGCGCTACAGTCGGATACCTTCCTCAAGAGCCGGAATTGGACAATAAACTCACAGTTTATGAAAATATAGTATCACCCCTGAAAGAATCGCGCGCTCTTTTGGAGGAGTTCGATGCAATATCTGCAAAATTCGCGGAAGAAATGTCAGAAGATGAGATGAATGATCTTGTTGATAAACAAGCTGAAATTCGCGAAAAAATAGAACATGCAGGATTATGGGATTTAGAGCGCACAATCGAAATTGCCATGGATGCGTTACGGTGCCCTCCTTCTGAGGAATCCGTGGTAAATCTATCGGGAGGAGAAAAAAGAAGAGTCGCGCTTTGTAAATTGCTCTTACAAAAACCCGATCTTCTGTTGCTAGATGAACCTACCAATCATTTAGATGCTGAATCTATCGCATGGTTGGAGAAGCACCTTCAGAATTATCCTGGTGCGGTAATTTTAGTAACTCACGACAGATATTTTCTAGATAACGTAGTTGGATGGATATTGGAACTTGATCATGGAGCGTCTCATCCATTTGAAGGGAATTACTCAGCTTGGCTTGAAGAACGTCAAAAGAGGCTAGATCAGCAGGATAAAAAAGACGTAGATAGGAAAAGACTTTTAGAAAAGGAATTAGAATGGATAAGACAATCCCCTAAGGCTCGTCAATCCAAAAATAAAGCGAGAATTAATGCTTACAATGAGATGTTAGAACAGGAGTCATCAAAGTCGTATGACACTTCAGTTTTGTATATTCCTCCAGGACCTCGCTTGGGAGATGTTGTAATTCAAGCGAATTCTATTTGCAAATCGTTTGGAGATAAAGTTTTGATAGAAAATTTATCATTCAATATTCCTCCTGGAAGTATAGTCGGTATCATTGGAGCCAATGGAGCTGGAAAATCTACGCTGTTCAAGATGATCGTTAGATTAGAGTCTATCGATTCAGGTTCGATAGAAATCGGCGAGACTGTAAAGATGGCGTATGTTAATCAAAGCAGAGATTCTCTCAACAATAGTAAAACGGTTTGGGAAGAAATATCTGATTCGCTTGATATAATCGAACTTGGAAAGGTGAGAATTCCAAGTCGAGTCTATGTATCTAATTTCGGATTTAAAGGGGTGGATCAACAAAAATATATTCATCAATTGTCCGGTGGAGAACGGAATAGAGTACATCTGGCTAAAATCTTAAAATCTGGCGCAAATGTTATCTTACTAGACGAGCCAACAAATGATTTAGATGTTGATACGCTTAGAAATTTAGAAAACGCTTTATTGAATTTCGCTGGTTGCGCAATAGTCATCAGTCATGATCGTTGGTTCTTAGATAGGATTTCAACACATATAATAGCTTTCGAAGGAGATAGCGAAGTTGAGTGGTTCCATGGAAACTTCACCGATTACGAAGAATATAAAACAAAGAAAAATGGCGGAACTTCCATAGTTCCGAAGAGAATAAAATATAAGAAAATATTGTAGGAAACAGTGTGGGAAAGAACATTGTAAAAAATATTTTAGCGCTTGCTTCTAATTACAGTACTCTCTTTGTTGATGTATACGGAGTACTGTTCGACGGCTTTTCAATGTACAGTCATGTTCTCAATGCATTAGAAAATCTGAAGAAAAACGGAAAGAGAATCGTGATTATCTCGAATTCCTCTCAGGTATCAAGCGATGCAAAAGCTGGATACGCCAGAAGAGGGATGATTCAGGAAATTCATTATGATAAATTCATCACGTCTGGAGAATTTTTACACTATCTTATAAAAGAGGCTCCAGAAAAATTTTCAAAAGCAATAAACATGAATGCCATGACTTATAAATGCATATTTATAGGAAACGAAAGTGTTTTCCATGAGACTTTTTTACAGAAAGCTGATCTTCCATCCGCTGATTTTTTATACGTTGGAATTCCTCGTGTTTCCTATGGTTCAGTCCGAATAGACGATGTGCTAGATGCTTCCGGTCGTAAAGTAAATATTGAGGATGTAGTATGCAGTAATTGGAACGAACTTCGTGATAGCCAAGGACGTAAAGGATTCAAGGAATTTCAATATTATTTGGAAAAATGTTTAGAAAAAAATAAAACTCTACTGGTTGCAAATCCAGATATTTTTTCGACTCAAGGAATTGCGAATCATGACCGTGGTTACGTTTTAATAGTAACGCAAGGAGCGATCGGTCTTCATTATCAAAAGATGGGTGGAAAAACTATTTTCCTTGGAAAACCATATTCGGGGATTTTTAAGTATGCACAGCAAATTATCGATTGTCCGAAGCCTATTCTTATGGTTGGAGATACTCCATGGACAGATATAGCAGGCGCAAACGCAGTAGGGATAGACTCTGCTATGACGGTTTCTACAGGAATTGCAAGTCATCTAATAAAATCGATGGATAATTCTTTTGATATTGAGAAAAAACTGGATTATTTATTTGGTGGAATTTCTGAGAAAATGCTAGTAACCAGAGGAAATACTAAACCCACTTATTTAGTGCACCAATTCGCGACTGGAGGCGCAATTTAAGGTTCCAATTGTGTGCCTTTTTTGCAACGCTATTATTGGAAATGTTAAAAAGAAGTTGCCGTTTTTTAGGGATGGTGCAATTATACGCTCATAAATATGGAGGATAATTATGAAAAAGTTGGTATTATTTAGTGCCGCACTAATGTTTAATCCGCTTCATGCAGAAGATGTTGTGGTAGCGGAAGATTCTTGCACTGAGGAGTGCATAGATTTCACCGGTCTTTATGGCGGTCTTGGTATCGGTGGAGTGTTTTTAAAAACTAATACGAGTGAAATTTCCATCAACAATGTCAAACTAAAAGATGTGAAGACAAATGGTTTTATGGCAACAATTGCTCTTGGTGGTGGAAAAGCGTTCAAAGGTAAGTTTTACCTAGGCGGAGAAGTTTTAGGAGATTTCCTGTTTTCAGGCAAAAAAGATATAGAAAATGTGAAGAATGCTAAAGTTGGCAAACAAGAAACTAGTTCCATTATCCCTACCTTAGCAGCTAGGTTGGGATATGTACATGCTCCTTGGAACATGATGGTTTATCTGAAGCCGGAGATTTCATTTAGGAGTGTTAAGACGAAAGATTCTAATGGTAAGGAGACGTTTAAAACTTCCAAGATTGCTTTCTCTGTCGGCTTGGGTGGTGAGAAGTTTTTCACACCGAAAGTTTCCGGTCGCTTAGAAGCTCTGTATAACTTTGGAAAGAAGGACGACTTTGGAACCAAAATAAATAAGGGCTTTGCAGTACGCCTGATGGGAACTTATCACTTCTATAAATTTGGCGCTTAATCGTCATATAAAAACTGTTGAGAAGAAAAAAGCCGCTTTGTGCGGCTTTTTTTTATTTCTAGAATCCAAGACTTTTCATGTGAACTATCAGGCTTAATCGAGTGTCTGGTTTCAGATCTCCAGTTCTGCGGTTTATTCTTTCGATTGTAAAAGTAACTGATATACATTCATTGATATATTCGATATCCCAATTGTGGGTTATCAGCTTATAATCATCATTGTTATGTTTAGCGTTATCGTTATTGCCAATGACTATTCTGAATTTTAGTTTCGTGGTTCGAGTAGCTTGATATGCAACATTTAGTGATGCTCCTTTATACTTCTGCGTTACGAAAGAGTAAGCGTTGAAAGAATTATGGATACATTGTTTTCCTTTAAAAAACATTATATCTCCACTAATGTCTTCCTGAAAAAAATTCAATCCTGTTTCAAATTTCGTCCATTGATTCAAATGACTGGAATAACTGCCTTTTGTTGTAATCGTCCAGGCATTAGATAAGTAAACATCCAAAGACGTAACAATATTGGAATTTTTGTATTTTAATCCGGATTCCTCAGGTCTATCCGGTAATTTTGTAAGCTCCGTGGATCTCCCTACAGTGAATTGATATAAAATATTGCTTTCTTTGTATCCGGATAATCTAAATCCATAACAAACTCTATCTCCAGATTCGATGTTATAATGAGAAAGCGATCTATTCTCCCCCAGAAAATTAAGATCGGTGATTTCATGAAATGAATCTTCAAAAATATCCAGTTTTTTTCTTCTTCCAGCAGTAATTACTCCGAACATCGGTGTAAAAATCGAAGAAATATCATTGTTATATATAAAAAACGGCCATTTCCAAATTAGTTTTGCTTGAGGGGTAAAATCAGAAAAAGAATCATAATTAGTCTTTTTTCTTTCCGATATTTTTTGACCTCTAAATGATATAATTCCACAGAAATTCAGCAATTGCCCACCAGGAAGTAATATTGTTTTTCTCCAAAAGGGATTTAAAATCACTTTTTGAGCGGACCTATTATTATTGAAATCTAGATTCATAAAAATCGCGTTTAAACCTAAAGTTCCCGAAAAACAATTCAAAAAATAGTTATGTTCAATTGTCGGAAGTACTCTAGGAAGATATTCATTTTTTTCAGCATTTTGGAATACAGAAGTTTTTAGAGAAGTGTAATTTCGACCATCAAATCCTTCAAGATTAGCTGAGCTTTCAAGTATTTCGTTTCGATTTTCAAAAAACGGAAATCTGCTAAGATAATATCTATCTGACGTTAGTTTTATATCAAAGCCGCATCTCCAAATTTCGTTTATATTATATTGTAGCTTTGAAAATAAATGACCACGATATCCAGAACTTCTTATTTTTTTTAGATCAATGTTATCTGCCTTGTTTGCTGATTGAATTCCTGTAATACTTGTATCTGCATTAAATTCTCCTCCCGGAAATCTAAGTCCATAATATATCCATCCGACGTGTCCTATTTTCGTGGTAATAATCGGCTTTAATATCAACTCTTGAGAGGGAGAAATAGCCCATAAATATTGCGGCAATATGCTAAATCCATATCGACTGGATGTTGAGAATTTTGGTACTAAAAATCCACTTTTCATTTTTACTTTAGGACTGACACGTGAGAGATATGGTATATATAGAACGGGGAAACCGAATAATTCCAGATCCGCATCTTGATAATTTACCTCATCATCAGGATCGAAAGTTACGTGAAGGGCTTTCACTTGCCATGTTAATTCTCCGAAATTCTCACAATTATAACATGGAGTGTATATAACGTTTTCTAGTAGATACTTTCCGTTCTTCAGAGTGCACTTATCGGCAGCTAATCTGGATTGATCATTCATTATTATTTTCACATTGGTTCCTCTTCCAGAGGAAAAATCTTTATTTATGGAAAGAGAATCAAAAAAATAGGCGTTCTGTTTTTCGTCGATTATTGAGACATTTCCATTAGCACAAACGAATCCTGTTCTTTTATCATAAGAAATTTCATCCGCTGATATAACTTTCTCACAGTAAACGATAATAACGTTTCCATTACAGAAAATTTTGTCATTTATATAACGTGTAGCATCTGAGTTTACAAATGTAATATCCTGTGCGAAAACTAATGAAGAAAAAAGAAACGCGCCAACTAATAGTCTCGACTTCATCCTTCTCTCCAGATTAATAGAGATAGGAAAATACAGGCAAATATTATAGGAACTGTCCAGCAAGCCATTTCTATGGGAATTGCACCGCTATAAGCAAGCGCTTCTAATAAATTACTAGAAAATCTAAAAAAAATGGCAGAAAACACAACTTGTATAGTAATACTTGTTTTCGTTTTAAAACGATTTACCGAGAAACATACTGCAGCAGCGATTAACGCAAACAAAATAAAACTAAAACAGTTTGCTAGTAATTTATGAAATTCTAATTCATATAATTTTAGAACGATATTATCTAGTTTCTTGATTTTATAAATTTTACGTAATGAATATACGTCCTGTCTATTGGGTGGTTTAACAAGGAGTCGGATTAAATTTGAAGAAAGCACCTTAGGTATCTCTATTTCTTCGACGCTAGAAATTTCATTATTATTTATTTGAGTGATGTTTTTTAATTTCCATGTGTTTTTTCCAATTATAGCTTGTTCAGTAAATGTTTTACTTCCCTCCTCGAAAATGCACAGATTTTCAACGTTATTTCCACTGATAGTTTTCAAGAAAATAACGCGATTGTGAAGCGTATCGTTAATCCATATATTTGTGTTAATTTCTGTATCCTTTCCTAAATTTTTGTTATAAAACTCTTCTAAAAATACTCCGATTGGATGCACAACTAGAATCCAAAACGTTGCGATAAAAGCTGCGCAACAAAAAAAAGGGCGTAAAATCTGTCGTGGCGATTTTCCTATAGATTTCAGCGCTATCATTTGACGTGTTTGACCTAAATTCCAAAGACAAAAAGTCGCCACTGTTAAATACGCATAGCTCATAATTTCTGAAAAGGTCGACGGACTTCTCAAAAGGGATATTTTTAAAGCGAAAATCGTCTCAGATACGTTAGTTATTGGATATTTTCTGGTTGCCTCCGCGAAATCAAATAGAAAAATCAGCCCGAATATCGAGAAGGATACAAAAAACATAGCTTTTAGCTGAGTATTAAAAATATACTTAAATAGTTTAGTATTTATTTTCATAGTTTGCGTTTTTTGTAAATTAATGAAAGAAGAACAAGTACCAGGGAAATAAGTAATAGGTAATTGAGATAAATAAAAAATGATTGATTGGCTGCGGCATTAGCAATCCAAGAATAACTTCCCTGAATAACAATAATCGATATAATCAAAAATGATCTTCGAAAATAACTTGTTTTTCTTGAATAAGGTGCAAGCATAACTAACAAAAAAGCAAGAAGAGAAAATATTCCAACAAGTAACGGAGAAGTAATTTTTTGATGAAATAATGCTTTTTGCGCCACTTCTTTTACCTTATCTGGATTATCCATCAGTAATTCATGCAAATACATTTCAGTCGGCTGAGTAATACGACCTTCCACATCTAGTATTTCTTTTAGATCATAATTGTATGAGTCGAAATGCATGATCGATTTTCTAAAATCTTTAAAAATAATTTCTATGTGTTCCCCATTTTCTAGCACAAGGACGTTGTCTTTAATTGTTCCGCTTTCCGCAAAATACGAACTAATTTTCTCCGGGTCTCTAGAATCTACAATATATATGTCTTTTAAAACAAAATTTCCACCATATCCTTTTGCATATACAGAAAATTTGCTGTTAGAAAATATAGTTCCGGATTTCTGTGGAGGATCAATGTTATTTTTCATCTGCCATTCTAAAAGGCGAAATTTTCTCCATGATTCCGGAGATATAAAAAAATTACTTGTGTAAAGATACCCGGTAATCAAGAAACTTAAATGAATCAGTGGAACTAGCATTTTTCTAGGAGAAATTCCCATTGATTGTAGAGCAATCGATTGATTGGAATCATTAAATCTTTGATATACAAATGTTGCGGAAACTGCTAAGGATATTGGTAAAATTGCAGCAACAATGTCGACAGAAAGATATGAAGTGAATTGTAGAAATTTAGAAAAACTAGCTCCACTGTTATTAAGTATCCATAAATATCTTGAAGATTGCACTATCCATGCACAAAATGCCAAAGAGACCGTGGAATACACAGTCGCTCTGAGCATTTTGAAAAATATTACTTTTGATATGTACCACAATTATTGATTCCTCTGTTGCTGCGAGTATACTAATCTCGTTGTTTGATTTCTATTCTTTTTCATAGTATTTTACTGACGTTAAACTGGGAGATTTCTGTGCAAAAAGTTCTTGCGTTGATTGCCTTGATTTTGCCCGCCGCACTATATTGCATGATCCATGAAAATAAGGAGAAGGAGTATGAGGGTATTGTCGCTGTCGTTAACAATGAAATTATTACCAGTCAAGACCTGCATAGTCGGATTCTTCTTGCTCTATTTTCCATGGGAAATAATATCGATCCGGAATTAAAAGAAAAATTCTCTCGAGAAGTACTGAAAGATATGATAATCGAAAAATTAAAATCGCAATGTGCCAAAAAATTCGAACCAAAAGGAGGATGGGCTCCTACGGATGAAGTAAAAAAAGTTTATCAGGATATAGCAAAGCGAAATAATCTCAGTGAAGAGAGTTTTACCAAGCTTTTGGAAAGCAAGGGTATCGCTAAAAATATTCTTTTAAAACAAATAAAAGTAAATCTCTCCTGGATAGCCTATATAAATGCCAAATTTGGACGTTTTATAAGAATTTCCGATTCAGAAGTGAAGAGAACAATGAAGGAAATTAAAGAAAAACAAAACCAGGAGTCTTATTATATTCATAGAATGTTTTTCCCTGTAAGCGATTCGAAAAATGAATCTGCTGTATCAGTACAAGTTAGTAATATAAAGCAAATGATTGTTCAAGGAGCCAATTTTGGAGATTTAGCACGGCAATTTTCGAAAAGTCCAGACGCAAATAAAGGCGGAGAGATAGGGTGGGTTTTTCAAGGGCAGCTTTCTCCTGAGGAAGATTCAGCGTTGCAGAATGCAAAAATAGGAGATTATGTAATTGTAAGAAATAGTCGCGGATATGTGCTCATATTTTTACAAGATAAAAAGAACGCTGGAGTAAAAGACTTTACAACGATAAAATTCGTTCAAGTCGTAATTCCTTATAGCTCCGAAAACCTTGGAAAAGAAGAAGTATTGCTTTTAATGAACGCAGCTATGGATTTAAAAAAATCTGCAACTAATTCACAAGATTTCCTGCAAAAAGCAAAAGAGGCGCAATTCTGCGCAATTTCCGAACCCGTATCCACGACTTTGGAAACTATACTTCCTCAGTTCCGTACAATAATCACTTCTATACCGGCAGGTGGTATTAGTAATCCAATTGTGATGCCGAATGGTATAACTATAATCTGTGTATTAGATAGAAAAATCCAAAAGATCCAAGAACCAACTTTCAATGATATAAAAACGCAAAAAGCCAACGAAAGATTAAGTGTTTTCGCGGATAGAGAGGCGCGGGATATGCAAAATAAATCTGATATAAAAATCAATGAACAATACGGATCAGCTATTACTTTCACCAAGTGACCTATCTGCCAAAAGGATATTCTCATATTTCAAGAAAGCGGTTCAAAAAAAATTCGGCCAAAATTTTATCTTCGACGAGAAAATAAACAGCAAAATCGTTTCCACTGCAGGAGATATAGCTGAAAAAGTAGTCGCAGAGATAGGACCTGGTCCTGGGGGATTAACTTTAGAAATCCTAAAAAGGAATGTAAAAAAACTCTACTTGATAGAATTAGATTCGCATTGGAGCGATGTTTGGAGAAAATTGAGCGATTTGTTTCCCGGGAAATTAGAAGTGATAGAAAAAGACGCTCTAGGATTCGATATGGCAACAATTCCTATAGATATTATTATTTCTAACTTACCGTATAATATATCCGCCCAATTATTAATTAAATGGATTCAAGTTCCTAACCTTTGCAGCGAAATGATACTTATGTTTCAAAAAGAAGTCGCTGATCGCCTTTATGCTTCTCCTTCTACTAAAGCGTACGGAAGACTATCTGTACTAGTGCAATGGATAGCTTCTGTGACCAAAATATTTGATTTAGAACCAGGAAGTTTTTTCCCCAGTCCAAAAGTGAAATCAACGTTGCTAAAAATCATTCCATTTAATTATAATTACAAGATGGATGATTTTTATTTTTTCTCGCATTTTTTAACCTATATGTTTCAGCATCGAAGAAAATCAGTATTTAAACCTTTATCAAAATTTGTGGAAAGGCCAGAAGAGCTACTAGTTTCTTTGGGATATAACAGAAATACAAGAGCCGAAGAAATTTGCGTAGATCATTATGTGAAAATTTTATCATTTGTCAAGAATGCAGTTCTATAAGTAAGTCTTGATTCTACATTCTAAGCTAGGATAAAACTTATTGAATTTTTTCACATGAGGATGTAGACTCATTCGATTAAATGAGTAGGTTCCTATGGCTGGTAGCATAAATAAAGCGATTTTGGTAGGAAATTTAGGACGCGATCCTGAGGTTAGATCTGGGCAGGACGGTTCCAAAATAGTTTCTTTTTCGGTAGCGACGTCTGAATACTGGAAGGATAAAGTGTCTGGAGAAAGAAAAGATAAGACAGAATGGCATAGAATTGTTGTTTTCAATCCTAATTTAGCAGAAATATGCGAGAAGTATCTGCATAAAGGATCCAAGGTTTATATCGAAGGACAATTACAAACAAGGAAGTGGCAAGATCAAGCAGGTGTAGAGCGATACACGACGGAAATAGTTCTTTCAAGATTCAGAGGAGAGTTAGCGTTACTTGACAGTCGCTCTGAAGGTTCTACAACTGATGCTTCAATGGAGTCGAGAGCTTCTGAAGCGCCTATAATAGATGACGATATACCTTTTTAAACCTATTTTAAAGGTGATGGGAGATCTTCTGTGACAATTGAAAATAAAGGTATAGAGACGATTCCGCTCGAAGACGAGATGAAGCGTTCGTATTTAGATTATGCCATGAGTGTCATAGTCTCCAGGGCATTGCCTGATGTACGTGACGGATTGAAGCCCGTCCATCGTCGCATTATATACAGCATGATAGAATGCGGTAATGATTACGACAAGCCGTTCAGAAAATCGGCTCGCGTTGTCGGTGATGTTATGGGAAAATATCATCCTCATGGGGATGCGGCTATTTATGAATCAATGGTTCGTATGGCTCAACCTTTTTCCATGAGGGATATTCTTATATGCGGGCAAGGAAACTTCGGATCGATGGACGGGGATCCTGCCGCTGCCATGCGTTATACTGAAGCCAGGCTTGCTAAAATAGCGCACTCTTTAACCGAAGATTTATATTTTGATACGGTTGATTTTCAGCCAAACTATGACGAATTACTTCAAGAGCCGAAACTTCTTCCGGCGCGTTTTCCTAATTTATTAATAAACGGAGCTGGTGGAATAGCAGTTGGTATGGCTACTAATATACCAACGCATAATCTCGGAGAAATTATAGACGCTTGCGTTATATTAATTGATAATCCGGACTCAACTATTGAAGATATAGCGTTAGTCGTAAAGGGGCCAGATTTTCCAACCGGTGGGTTGATCATAGGCAGAGGTGGAATTGTTTCGTCTTTTAAAACTGGACGTGGTTCTATCATAATTCGTTCACGCACGAAAATAGAGGAAATCCGTAAAGATCGCTTTGCTATAATAGTTACGGAGATTCCATTTCAAATTAATAAAGCTAGATTAGTGGAAAAAATCGCTACTCTGGTTAATGAAAAAATTATAGATGGTATTTCTGATCTTCGTGACGAATCTGACAAAGATGGAGTTCGTATAGTTATCGAATTAAAGAAAGATGCGAATGCTGATGTTGTTTTAAATCAATTATATAAAAATACAATGCTTCAAACGTCTTTTGGGGTAAATATGCTTGCTCTACACAATGGACGACCGAAATTAATGAATATCATGGATATCTTAAGAATATTCCTGGATTTTCGTAATGAAGTGGTAACCCGTAGAACAAGATTTGAACTAAATAAAACGAGAGATCGCGCGCATCTATTAATAGGATTAGCTATAGCTGTTGCTAATATCGATCAAATCATAAAAATTATAAAAACTAGCGAAGATCCAGCAACTGCAAAAAGAGTTCTAATGGAGACGGATTGGCCTGCAACGGAAGTAGAGCCACTGATACGCCTAGTTGACGACCCTAATAGCATTTATTTCGAAGGGAAGTGTCGATTAACTGATCCACAGGCGCAAGCTATTCTTGATTTAAAATTACAAAAACTAACTGGACTTGAACGGACTAAAATCTCTAATGAATTAGCGCAATTGTCTGATAAAATTAGAGATTCGCTTGATATTTTAGGATCTCCTGAGAGAATCTTCAAAATAATTCGGGAAGAATTAATAAAGGTTAAAGAAGAATTTGCTACTCCGCGGAAAACATTGATCGAGGATGGTGGGGCTGATCTTGATGATGAGGATTTCATCCAGAAAGAAGATATGGTCGTCACAATAAGTCATAGCGGATATATAAAAAGAGTTCCTCTAAGTACGTATCGAGCTCAGAAACGCGGGGGAAAAGGGAAAATGGGAATGACTACGAAAGACGAGGATTTCGTTCATGATCTTTTCGTCGCCAATACTCATGTATCTGTTTTGTTCTTTTCTACGATAGGAATAGTTTATAAAACTAAGGTCTATAAACTTCCGCTTTCTACTCCTCAATCTAAAGGAAAGGCTCTGATCAATCTTTTCCCGATAAAAGAAAGCGAATCTGTATCAACAGTACTTGCACTTCCTGAAAATGAGGCGGATTATGATGATTTTGATATGGTTTTCGCAACATCCCATGGAACTATAAGAAGAAATAGATTAAGAGATTTTGTTGATGTAAATTCCAGAGGGAAGATAGCGATGAAATTGGATGTGAATGAGAAGTTAATATCCGTCGCTTTATGCAAAAAAAATATGGACGTGCTTATTTCTACAAAATTTGGAAAAAGTATGCGATTCTCAGTCGATTGTTTGAGAGTGTTTAATAGTCGCGCCTCTACTGGAGTGAGAGCGATAAAGCTTCTGGGAGACGATGAAGTTATATCAATGACGATTTTAAATAACGGAACGTCCAGTGCTTCAGAAAGAGAAGATTACCTTAGATATTCCAATTGGTTAAAAAGAAGCAGCGAAGAAATTCTTAGCGATCAGCCGATGGAACTGCCCGCTAAATATGAAGAGATGAAAGAATTGGAGCAAATGCTTATTACAATTACAGAAAAGGGATTTGCAAAAAGAACATCTTCCTTTGAATATAGAACTTGCGGTCGTGGTGGGCAAGGCGTAAAAAACATTGAGTTAAGCGAGAAAAATGGTAAAGTCGTCGCTGTATTCCCTATAAAAGACGAAGAAGAGGTAATGCTGGTCACCGATAGCGGAAAATTAATTCGTTGCCCGGTTAACGATGTTAGAATTACTGGAAGATCCAGCCAAGGTGTTATCCTATTTCGAATAGAAAAGGATGAAAAAGTAGTATCCGCGGTGAAATTAGTAGATAGCGAATGAGAGAAAAATGGCATCCATTGTTTTAAAAAACGTTAGCAAATCGTTTCGAGATAGTCATGTTATAAAAAATATTAGCTTAACAATGGAAGATGGCAAATGCACTGTTTTGGTTGGTCCTTCCGGATGTGGAAAATCAACGATATTGAGATTAATTTGCGGATTAGAAGAAATTGATTCCGGAGAAATATTCATTGGAGATAAGTGTGTAAATGACATACCTTCGGCTAGTAGAGGGATCGCGATGGTTTTCCAATCCTATGCTCTTTACCCGCATATGACGGTTTTTGAAAACATGGCTTTTGCCTTGCAAGTACGGAAGATTAAAAGAGATGAAATTGAAAAAAGAGTTGTTAACGCGGCGTGTATTTTAAATATCGATCATCTTTTACATAGGAAACCGAAAGAATTATCGGGAGGACAACGGCAAAGAGTTGCCATTGGTAGGGCTATCGTCCGTAATCCATATGCGTTTCTTTTCGATGAGCCATTGTCCAACTTAGATAGCGCTCTTCGTTGTAGAATGAGATATGAATTAGCAAAATTAAAGGTCCAGCTTAGTACGACAATGGTTTATGTTACTCACGATCAAGCAGAAGCAATGACTCTTGCGGATAAAATCGTTGTTATGAGAGACGGACTTATTGAGCAAGTTGGATCTCCGTTGGAGTTATATTCGTCTCCTGTGAATACATTTGTTGCAAAATTCATAGGATCTGGGGAAATGAATATTTTCCCTGTTTCCTTCGTTAGTAATGTGGGTAAATTATCAGTATTTCACACTGAACAAGGGGACCAAGTATCCCTACGATTAAAAGAAAATATGGATTTCGTTGCAGGGAAAAAATACCTTCTGGGAATTCGTCCTGAGGATATAACAACGTTATCGGCGGATGCGCTATTTTTCGGAAATAAACTTGATGGCACACTTTCATTGTCTGAAAATCTGGGAGGAGAAGGTTTTCTCTATATAACATTAAAAGACGGATATCAGCTTACAGTGAAATCAAGAAAAAACGTCACAGAGATAGTCGGCGATGACGTTAAAATAGGATTTAGTATCGATAGTTGTTATCTTTTTGATGAACAAGGGAAAAGCATTTGCGGTGTTGTTTCCACCGATGAATCTTCTAAAAAAACATATATAAAATAGGCATTGTAAAAGCCACTTCTCTTGTTGCTGGTAATATGATTGGATCGGGAGTTCTATTGACTCCCCTCTTTTAGAGCCTTACGGCACATTTTCTCTAATATCTACAGCTTTATTGCGATTTTTGGAGCGGATGATTATCTAATTTTCAGCACTTTTCTCATGTTTCTTGTGGGACTCCCGTCGTATTGTTTTTGGAAAATCCGGCGAACATGGTGGGCCCGGTAAGATTCGAACTTACGACTACTCCGTTATGAGCGGAGGGCTCTAACCGCTGAACTACAGGCCCATGACAGATAAAATACGCATTTATAGTAATAAGTCAATATGTTATTAGTGTGTTATTTCATGATTCAAGGAAAAATTAGAAAGGTAGCCTCTCTCTTCCTCCTCTGCTACATTGCAACATAAAAAAACACCAGCTAAAAAAGAAAATGAAATTGTTGATCAACTAACTGGATTAGCAATCGCACTTCTAGCTAAACGAAGCGCTAATTCGAAACTCGAAAGATAAATTTTGAGTTTCTTTGAAAAAATTATTTTTGTTAACCTTTCATAAAAATATTTCATGTAATACTCACGCAAAGTAATGAGTTTTGTGTCATGAGTTTTTTTAGTAATGCAGTGCAATTAATTAGCAAAATAAAGAAAAGCAAAGCCTACGATTCTGTGGCTACAGATTCTTTAGAAATGGATTTAAATTTACGTAATTATGTAAAAGAATCTTTTTCTGTACTTATAGTTAGGCCGCTGTCTGGATGTATATTAAAAATCATGGGAACTGCTTCCTCCCTGATTACTGGAACGATAATAGGAACAGTAATAGCACTACTTTGTTTTTTCGTTTTAATACAATTTAGTTCGATCGAAAATAGCCTTCTGTCTTCGTTTATAATGAGCAAGTTCGAAAAGCTTTTTCCTGAATCTGATTTGACTGTAAAATCAGCTAGTCTACGTTGGAATTCGCATGCAAAAGCTTTTGAGATTTTGTTGAACAGAGTACGCTTGGACGATCTATCAATTCCTAGTGTCTCTATACTTCCGGACTATAGAAAATCATTGCAGTCACAGTATCCTATTTTAAAAAACGTCTCCATTATGAACGCAAAAATAAATTTGGATGTAGCAAACGACTTTAAGACGTTTTCGATAAATCCTAATTTCGAAAAAGGAGGAGGCAATAAAGCACTACTGGAACCGTTATCTTCCTATAAACACATAACAAAATTTCTGAAAGATGGAGTTAATATAAAGCTGCTGAATACTGATGTCTTGGTTTCAGAGAATGGAGCAGAATGGCGTTTTAAAAACGTTTATTGCGAACATATAGTTGGAGAAACGTCACCTCAAATGATCAATTGTGCTTTGATTCTTCCGGGACAGAGTTACGTATCTAATATTAATCTAGTGAAGGAAAATTTCGGACAAGAATACAGCGTGAAAATCGAATCTCTTAATCCATATGCTATAAACGCAGCGTTTTTGAAAAGAGACACTCCTATAGATAAGAGAATATTAGATGCTATCAGCGGTTATAATCTACCTGTTTCAGGAGAAATAAAGCTGAATTTTGAAAAAGACGAGTTTCTTGGAGGCACATTTGATTTGTATGGCTCAAGCGGGTCTATCAAACTACCTGTGAGAAATACTTTATCGTTGAATCTAGGGAAAAAAATCGATCATGGGAGCATTTCAGGTAATTTCTCTCGAAAACAAGCTAAAATTGATTCTTTGAATATTTCATATGGAAATTCTGGTCTGCAACTTACGGGAATTAATGTTCCGCTCGGGGAGTTTAAATTTCTAGATGTTGCCAACGTTAATGGAACGCTTAGCCTAACTAATATAGATACTCAGGAGATGGAAAATATATTACCAGCGAATATCGCAAGATCAGCGATTTTGTCGTTAAAGAACTATCTACCGGGATTTAAATTAGAACTTTTTAAAATTGATCTGAAAGGAGTTATTGCTTTTAATGATCGGAATGTCGGAGAGGAGCTTAATATCGGCAGAGGAGTTTTCAAGATAAAAGATGCCAAAATTCCAGTGGGAGAAGATTTAGTTACCAATATAATCGCTTCTGGTAATATCCTTGAGAACGGTATCGACATAAGGCTGTCGAATGCCTTTTTCAGAGAAACAAAAATTAACAAAGGTGTATTCTTTATATCCAATAAAGATAATTCATGGACGGGAACGATAAATGCTGACGTTACGCTCAATGATATTGCAACCTATGCAAAAAATATATCTCCGAAACTTGCTTTAATGCCTCTTGGGAAGCTAAATATTGATGGATTAGCGAATATGGATATGAAACTAGCCCAATTAACTTCGAATGAAAAACGCTATGCGAAAGACCTTCCTTTTAAAATCATGGAAGGAAACGGCGTAATTAGATCCGCGGAAAACACAAAAGAGCTAAGGCTTTCATGGAACGATAAACATCTTTTTATAAGCGGCGATGCCGTTACCGGAAAGAATAGAATTAGCATACAATTAAAAGAGAACTTGGTCAATCATTCAGGAAGTGGAGAACTATATTGCGTTTCAGATTCCGATTTTATCAATGCTCTGGTTTATCCGATTAGCAATATATGTAAGGGAAATTATTCATTAAAGGTTAATTCATTTTGGAGTGGAGAAAAGGAAGATCACGACCTAACTCTTGATTTGAAAGACGCGACAATGTTTGTCCCATTAATCGGAGATCTCAAACTTAGAAAAGACGAGGGAAAATTCACCGCGCATGTTTCTAAAAACGATGGTTGCTACGAATTCTCCAACATAGACTTAAATACCAAAGATAATAAAATAAAAGGGAAAATCACTTTAGATGAAAAAGGGAATTTATTGAAATGCCATCTCAATCATGTTGGAAGCGATGAATCATCAACAAGAATAAACATTCTTAAAGATGGTGAGAATAAGATGTTATTTTCAGCAGTTGGAGATAGTGTAGATTTAAACAAAGCAAGATCTACTTTTGATAAAATTGATAATAATGTACTTCTATCTGGGTATATTGATCTAAAAGAAATGGTTTTAACAGATTTTTATAAATTAAAAAATATAAAAGGGAACTTGGACATTAGAAACGGGAAAATAATCAATGGAGCATGCTATGCCACAATAGGAGAAGAAACAACTTTAGCGTTAACAGCTAAAGAAAGTGCAAACGATGTATTAATATCGCTTTCAGCATCCAATGCAGGTGAATTTTTAAAATGTTTCAGGCTTACTGATACAGCAAACGGCGGAAGTATCAATCTTGTAATCAAGATGAATTTGAATGCGGATCAATCGTTTTCCGGAGCATTTGAGATGAATGATTTTATAATAAAAAACAACGAATTACTATCAAGATTGGTAACTCTTTCTTCTACTGGATGGATACCAAACACTGATAGCATGTCCATTGGATTTAACCATTTTGTTGGAAAGTTCGTAGTGGCTGGCACGGATGTAATAATCGAGGACGGTAAAGGCGTAGGACCTACGATTGCAATGACCTATAGAGGAAAATATAGCAGAGAAACCGATACTCTGCAGATGAACGGATTTTCGATACCTATGTCTTCTATATTAAACAGCCAAAATTCGAATGAATTTTTAAGTGCGGATTTCCAGATTTCAGGATCTATAGGAATGCCATCAATGTCTGTAAAGCCACTAAAATACATTGATGGAGAAACTGTAAAAGAAGCGTTTGGAAGTATGTTACCAGTAGTGCCCGGGATACCAAGCATAAATGATAACATTGTTCCTCGCGGAGACATTTTCACTGATCCTTTTTCTCAGAAAGCATTTGATAGGCGTATAAACGAAAGCAAACATACTAATATTGTTCTCGATCCTACGAATGACAATGATCAGGAAATAAAAGCACCGGTTGTTACTTCCAAAAAGCCGCATCAAAAGAAGAGTACTGACAAAAAAACAGGAGTAACAATTATTAGAGGGATAAAATCTCCTAAGAGAAAAATTAAACCCTTACACGAGTAAAAACTAGCCTTTGCCGGAAACAGCGAACTCCTTAAATTTTAACGTTTGCTTTAATGTAATTTATTCCGGAGGAGTTTCATCGAACAATCCTGGTTTAGGAGAGAAAACAACAACGATTGGTTTACCCAAAACATAGTGTTTATCTTCATACTCAGGTTTGATAGACAGTACCCATAATCCCAATT
>JAIRMQ010000012.1 GCA_031258575.1 Holosporaceae bacterium
TGAAGGAATTGAAATAATCGGATCCAGGTTTAAGATAGAGCTTTAGTTAGTAATTTAATGTCCTCTAGAAGGTTGCCGTCTTTTTCCATCATCTGCGTTATTTTTTTACAGGCATGTAGCACAGTTGTATGATCTTTTCCGAAATTTTTCCCAATTTCCGGAAGAGATAATGTTGTAAGTTTTTTGGCGAGATACATAGCAACTTGCCTAGGTAATGCCACATGCCTTACCTTACGAGCCGAGGACATATCATTCAATTTTATTGAATAGTGAGCTGCAACTTTTTTCTGAATATCTTCTATTGTCACCTTACGATCGTTAAACCGCAATAAATCTGCTAGGACTTCTTCTGCTGTTTCTACTGTAATTTCGCGGCCAATAAAAACAGCACTCGCCACTATACGGTTCAAGGCACCTTCTAACTCTCTTATATTAGTAGTTATTTTATGGGCTATGAATTCTATAACCTTGCCTGGAATTTTCACAGGACAAGTAGATGCTTTCGATTGTAGAATACTTAATCTTAGTTCATAATTTGTCGGATGAATATCGGCTACTAATCCCCACCCTAGCCTGGACTTTAATCTCTCTTCCATGCCGTCTAAATCTGACGGAGACTTATCCGCAGAAACAACCACCTGCCTATTATTATCAACCAATGCATTAAAAGTGTGAAAAAATTCTTCTTGGGTTGAATCTTTACCACACATAAATTGTATATCATCGATCATGAGAACATCAACGGCCCGAAATTTTTCTTTAAAAGCCATGGTATCCTTATATCTAACAGAGCGAATGAAGAGATACATGAATTTTTCTGCCGACATATATGTAATACTTTTTCTTGGAAACCTGGCTTTTACGCTCCAAGCTATTGCGTGCATTAAATGGGTTTTTCCAAGCCCCACGGCTCCGTATAAAAACAATGGATTGAAAGCTGACTTATCAGATTCAGCTATTCGTAGAGCTGCTGCATAAGCAAATTCATTTGGCTTTCCTACAACGAAATTTTCGAAGGTAAATTTAGAATCAAGAGGAACTCCAAGGCGATCAGGTTCCTCATTTTTTGGGACAAATTCCTGAATTTTTCCGAATTCCGATTTTACTATCATTCGTGGAGAAGAAACAAACAGCTCAACCGTTTTGATTTCTTTATTTTCTTTTTTACATAACTCTAAAATCAGGCTGAGATAATTATTTACCACCCAGTCTCTTAAAAACATACTGGGAGCTTTTATATACAAAACTCCCGCATGGAATTTATCCACTGATAACGGAGATATCCAACTACTTGCTACCGGACCTCCGAGTTCGTGCTGTAAATTCCGACAAACTATATTCCACAGCTTCTCTAAATCCGAGACATTCACTTTGCTAGAGTAGATTTCAATGTTTTATTTAAACGCGAAATTTTGCGAGCGGCAGTATTTTTATGTAATACGCCTTTGGTTACTCCTTTTTGAATTTCAGATTGAGCACGAGAAAAATCAGTGCTAACGTTTTCCATTCCCAGGCTTGAAATAAATTTCTTGATAAAAGTCCTGATACGACTAATACGCCCTTTGTTTAAAGACTCGCTTTTCCGATTCCGTCTTATTCTTTTTAAAGCAGATTTATGATTCGCCATTTTTTTCCTTCCGTAAATTTCTTTTCTAAAATCAACACTAAAAACGCACTATTCTCTAATGCTAAAATTATCGAAGTATCCTGATACCTCGTCTAAGGCAAGTTTATCAGAAAAAAGCGGATGTTCAAAGACATTATCTCCTTTGGATCTACATTTTTGTAGCACCACTGTTTTAACTCCCATATCCGCGATTTCTTTTAAAGCGTGAACAATTACCGGAATTTTTAACACTTCATCCATTGTTATTCTAATCTCAAAGTCTATACTTGCCCTAATTAAATGTTCCAAGCTTTCTCTGGCCTGTTCTCCACTTCCTGAGAGACCAGTGATTTCAGCGTAATTTTCGAAACTATATTTAATATCAAAGCCAACCCAATCTAAAAGAGGAAGAACTTTCACGAAAAAATCCGGTTCTGAACCGGCGGTGTGAAGTCCAACCTTAAATCCCATTTCTTTGACTTTCTTCACTACTTCCGGCAACGCCTTCTGCCGAAGAGGCTCTCCTCCGCTAAAAACAACTGCTTCCACGAAGCCCTTCCGCATCTCTAGAAGATTGAAAATATCTTCTAAGGGCAACGACTCATTGGGAAGAATAGCTTGGAGATGCGGATTATGGCAATAACGACACTTCCACCTACACCCCTGCAAAAAAATTACAGTGGAAAGACATCCAGGATAATCAATGGTGGTAAGAGCAGTTATACCACCGATAGAGAGAAACTCCATGGAAGGAAAAAACTAGCAGCTATCGCCACAGGTTGTTTTTTCCTCGAAGTGAACTCTTTCCATGTGCTCGCCCTTTTTCCCGATATTAAAGTCATCCACCGGACGATGATAACCCATTACTCTGGTCCATACTTCGCATTTCACTCTTTCTTCATTGTTTATGATAACATTTTCTTTCATACGAAACCTCCTACATTTGCATTACCAATTATACCAATAAGTAGAACAATAGACAAGACTTTCGTCGCACTTTTTTATCCATTTTTTAAGATGCATTCGAGATGAAACGTCCGCTAAATCGAATGAAAATTGAGAAAATCCAAAGCTCCCTGTAGAATATATACAGCACTTCCTTGATCAATGGCGGATTTGCGTTTTTTTCGTGACATATTGGCTTCAATCATCAGGTTATTAACAATTTTCGTTGAAAATCTCTCGTCCCACGCTACAAAATCAACATTGCAATGTTCGCTAAGTTTTTCGATAAAATTTGTGGTTTTCTGACATTGTTCTCCTGGTAATCCGTTGGTTTGCAATGGCCAACCAAAAATTATGAGAGCTATATTGTATAATTTTACATATTCTGCAATTGCAATAAAATATTTATCTATACCCGTTCTTTTTATACTTTTCAGTCCAGTAGCGATCTTAATTCTTTCATCTGAAATGGAAATCCCGATAATTTTATCGCCCACGTCGAGCCCTAAAATACGAGTTTTTTTCCGTATTAATTCGCTCATACTAATTTCGGATATTTTTTTTATAAAAAAACTCATTTTCTAACTCTTTTTTAAATAATTGAGTGTAGCATGGCGAATATGTTTAGCATTTGGATTAAGCATGCTGTCTAGACAATCACTGGAGATACTACTTGATCTGGTAGAGATAAAACTAAGCGCGATTATCGTTATGGATAAAGATGATTTTCGCGAAGTGCAGAAATTAAAAATCTGCAAAAATGAATTGTTAAGTTCTCGCCAGGATGGGAAGTACGCAAGAAAAACTCCGAAAATACAAGAGCAAGCTGTTTCAATATAGGTGCTATTGCGCATTACACGCTTTAGATTGCGCACGAAACGCCAGTGTGGTACCTGCTAAAATTAAAACTAAACCTCCTATTATGTATTTGTCTGGGCTCCTATTGTATAGAAAGAAATCAAATAATACATCGGAAACTAACACAACATATTGAGCTGAAGCTAATCTAGAAATTGAAGATATTTTAATAGCATGCACAATAAGATATTGCGCAACAGCACCAATTATTCCTCCGCAAAAAAGAAAAGAGGCATGATTGAAATTCATATTTCTGAAAGTAGAAAACCCTGCACCTAGCGATAGTAATATCAGTGACACATGATGATAAAAGATTATCGTAACCTCACTTTCCGTATATGACAATCTCTTAATTATTACTTGATTAAATGCCGCAATCATCGCACCAATAACTGCGAATACAATTCCGATTCTAAAAATTCCTTTTCCTGGTCTCATAGCTAAACATATACCAAGGAAACACAATAAAACGGAAAAAGCATTTTCTTTTCGAAATTTCTCTTTAAGGATCCATACGCTTAGTGGAAGTATAAAAACCGATGAAGTTAATCCAATAGTGAAAACATCCACCATAGTTGAATAGTTATAAGCATACATAAATGAATAGGTGCCCATTGCAGCTAATATTGATCTAAATATATTTTCTTTCAGACGGTTACTTTTTAATGGATTAATTTTTCGATAAAGAACAAAGAGAATAATAGGCAAAAAACGAAATACAGTACGAAGAAATATTACCTGATGAACTCCGTATAATGGCGCGAAATATTTCATGATCGCATCTGAAACAGAATAAATACAAACACCTAACATAAAAAAAAGATACCCGCGTCTTCTCATGCCAATTGATAACATCAAAACCCTCTTTCCAGTTATCATATACTCTTTTGTCTAATTTACATAGGAATAAATCTCTTTACGCTACTGCTTGAAAGGTTTATTCCGTGTATGTAGATTAATGATGGATCAATCATGGATGAATAAAATTTCTAAGTATTTTTTGAGGAACGAATTTAAGATATTTTTTATTCTATTGTCAGCTCTACTGTTAATAAGCTTTTTAGGCCAATACAGCAGTGCATGTGGAAAATTCGATGGACGAATACAACGCCATTTGATCAGAATAATTATTGGAATATCTATCGCCTACATTGTTTATATCATTGATTTCAAATTTTGGAGCAGTTTTGCTTATGTTTTTTATCTGGCAATTTTAGTAATTCTTGTAATCGTTGATGTCTTAGGAACAATAAAATTGGGAGCGCAACGATGGATTAATCTTTATTTTTTCTCTTTTCAACCTTCTGAACTAATGAAATTAGCTTTAATTCTGGGATTATCAAGATATTATTCTCTATTATCTTTATCCGAGAGCAAGAATTTTAAAAATCATATTTCACCGATTTTTCTGGTTCTGTTTCCCACATTTTTGATATTCAAACAGCCAGATTTTGGAACTGCCGTTTTACTTTTTGGAAGTGGATTCGGTATAATATTTGTATCTAGGTTTCCCAAAAGAATATTTTTTATAGCGTTAGCTCTTTTTTCAGGATTATGTCCTCTTGGATGGTTTCTACTACACGATTACCAAAAAAATAGAATTTTAACATTTTTAAATCCTGACAGAGATCCACTTGGTGCAGGATACCATATATTACAGTCTAAAATTGCAATAGGATCTGGATATATATTTGGTCGAGGATTTTTATGCGGAATTCAGGGAAAGTTAGATTTTCTGCCCGAAAAAAATACTGACTTTATATTTACAACAATCGTGGAAGAATTTGGATTTATCGGAGGAATATTGATAATCGTATTATTTTTATTCTTAGTTGTATATTTTTTGTGGACAGCATCGGAAGTTAGAGCAAAATTTTCAAAATTTATGTGCTATGGTCTTGGAATTATGATATTCGTTCATGTTTTTATAAATATTGCAATGGTAATCGGTCTTGTTCCAGTTGTTGGAATTCCGCTTCCATTCTTATCATATGGGGGTAGTTCAATGATTACATTCATGATTAGTTGTGGTCTTGTAATGTCCGCATTAGATAATAATCATGCCCAAAGAAAAACCATTCTAGTAACAAAATATTAGAGGAAATTTGAAATTCAATTTTCGGCAGTTTCTGAAGTCGGTTTCAGCAATCCTTCCATGACTCCTCGATTTTTTCGCTTTTTAATACTGGAATTTTATTTTATCATATTTTCCGGAAAAGTGGCAATATTTCTACGGAATTTGCGACAATCGAGGAGGTCAGTAAAAAGTGTTTGATATCAGGAACAAGCTCGGAAGGATTTTGTCTATAATTAAATGCGGAAGGGGGGGCGACCTCTATAAGAGGCGCACTAGCCCCCCTCCCCCTCAATTGTCAAAAGATCGCCATAACCATAAAAAGAAAGAAAGGATAATAAAATGCCTGGATAGAGTATAATGTTTTGAGGAATTGTTATTTTATAAGTACTAAAAAAGTGAGAAGGATTTGAAAATGAAAAAAGTAGTATTTCTGTCGTTGTTTTCGCTAATTAGCGTGCACGCGATGATCGAAAAAAAAGCTAATGAAGAGAGATTATTAAACGAATTTATTTCCGATAAAATGAAAGAAGCGGGAGTGAATTGTCCTTTGAGATTTAAGGGAACCCTAAATTTTACAGCTATTTTCGTAAAACAAGATCAAAAAAACGGCAAGAAAGATAGCATGGCTGCGTTAGAAGGAGATATCTTCTTAAATTATCTAAATAAAAACGAAAACTATAATTATGGTTTTGAAATCAGCGCAAAAGCTAACTCCGGCATTATAAAGCAGGGAAATCCAATTGTGAGAACATCATATTTATTCTTGGAATCCGAAAAATACGGAGGAATAAGAGTCGGATATACTTCAACTGCTTCAGATTTCTTTAGTATTAATGGGAGTAAAGTCCTAGTCGGATATGGAGGAGTAGGTAGTGGGAATCTTTCGCTTTTTTATAACGAATCGGCCGCATCTCTATTATGTTTAGGATTTCTTTACGACGATAATAAAGCAGCCAAAGTAGTAATTCTATCGCCGAAAATAGCATTTTTCCCTTCTTCCGGATTTTCTTTAGCTATTTCGTTTACTCCGGATAGTAGAAGTGTAAATCCTTTTAAAACGCTGCATCCTAAACCACGGAATCCAGAAATTAATGAAGAAAAAGCAGATTTTCCAGCAAGGAAGTCCGCATACTGCAAAAATATTCTTACTGGAGCTTTATTAGGCGAATTTGGAGATCCGCAGTCTTTAAATGCACAAATATCTCTTGCCTACTATATGGGAAAAGGCAAAACAAGCATTACAGAAATAGAAGTGAGTGATATTAGGGCATTTAATATCGGTGCAATTCTAGGTTATAAAGATTTTAAATTGTCCCTGGGATTCACTGATAATGGAAAATCGTTAAGATCTAAAAGATATGTTACCGCTGATATAGACAATTTCGATGAAAAGAAGCAGTATACTTTTTCTGATCCAGAAGTTGGTATAAAAACCGGCGCAGATAGCGGAAAAGTGTATTCCTTCGGCGCAAGTTACGATATTACGAAAAAATTGGTAGTTTCTGCAGGATATTTTCATTCAGTAGTAAAACTTTCTGATAAAGAAAAGACGACAGCGAAAGTAATTACTTTAGCCGGAGAGTACACGTTCAATAAAACCATAAGCGCATATATTGAATATAACAGAATCAATAGTGACACCTGCGCTAGAGCTCAGGCATATAACAAAGCCTGCGAACTCTCTACTATGGGGAAGAATTCTGCGAACGTATTCATGATAGGCGGGAAGGTTAATATATAGAAGAAATTACGGATAAACAGGAAATCAACAAGTAGTGGGTGTGAAGTGTTCTGCTTCAGGAGAGCTTCTTTTTGATTTTTTAAGCTTTAACTATGTTAATTTCTAAAGTCAAAAGATTAACTTAATCTTCTCTCAAATCTGCTCCTAACCCGAGTTTCTTGCACTCTTCCATAACTGCGTTTCGATAAAGCCTATAAAAAATAACAATAATGGTGTCTGCGGATAAAGCTCCACATCCTTTAGCAGCCCTTACTTCATCTATTTTTAGTAATTTTTCAACCATTGTAGACGTTCGATCTATCACAAGACCTTTTTTTTGGAGAATATAAAAAAAAACTTGTACATTTTTTGCAAACAATTCTTCATTCTCGGCAAGAAGACTTTCTTTTACTTTTATCGTAGCATTTTCAAGATCGGATATGTCACTGATTCTATTAAGCTTTTGTAAATGAAGATGAGTAGCCACTTTCGTATTCGTTTTAAAAATAGCGAAATCCAAATTGGAGAAATTCCAATTTATTTTTTCCGCGCGTGTGGTTTTACTATCGAAAAATATATGATGGTTAAAAAATTGCGCGAAACAATCAGCTCCGCTGACATGAATTTTCCCACATGATTTTCTATAATCTTGAAGCATGACATGCGGATTAAATTTCTGATTGGTTTGTTTTAAATATAGTTGGTAAAACAGTGCAAATTGAGCACTCGATGCCCCAAATCCACCTTTTCCACCATGCGGATCTTGAAAGTCAATGTGTAAATTCTCAAAGTCATGATCTTTATAAAAAACAGAAGCAGGGGAACACTCATTGACTCTTTCTGTCCTAGAAATTACGCTTTTTTTTACTGTTAAAAGAAAATTCGGAGGAGTTATTAAAACAATAGCGCTTCCTCCAAAAAGAACTGAATATTCACCAACTAAAAACGTCTTACTCCCGGTGGAGAAAATCATACTGAATTACCAAAATCTACGTCTAATATACTACTGATTAAAGAACAGAAAAACCTACAAAAAATGAAACCATTTGTGTTTTGCACTAAACCTAATACTCCAACTGCAAAGCTTCAACCGTAAATTTCTGTTTTGTTCGGATCCTTTTCATATCTTAGTAATAAAAAAAATAAGAAAACTATTTTTTATTCTTCTGCAATATGATTACGGCAATAATTGCGCCAACTGATACAACCGTTATTGGTAAAACAGATATAACATTGGATATTTTTGTTACATAGTTCATTGTAACTGGCGTTAATCCTCCGAATACCGCTTGCGCAAGAGAAAATGACAAAGAAATCGCGGTGCATCTTACATGCGGAGGAAAAGTTTCAGAGAAAAAAGCAGCTCTGCAGGAGTAATACACGCCGATGAAAAATCCATAACATAGTTGCAGAAGCATCAAATTGTAGAATGAATTTTGTTCGGTAAAAAATATAAAGTAGGTTGAAATTGTCACTCCTATCACGCCTATTATGATAAAATACTTCTTGCTAAAGTAATCCGACAAAAATCCAGCAAATAAAATCGAAATAGTCATGATCACGGTTGCATACACGCTGCAAGAAGTTGCATCTTCCAATGAAAGAACATTATTCCAGACTAGATACGATGGAAGAAAAGTCAGAAGCGTATAAAATCCAACAGCACTGAATGCCGTAATAGCAATGGTTCCCATGACCTCTTTCTTGCACTGTTTTATTATGCTCCAGGTATTCCAGTTACTCTCTTTTTTAGATGATTCAAAGTTGCTTGGAATTAGAAAAGCGAAAGGCAACAGCACTATTCCCAGTAGAAATGGTATTCTCCAGGCATAGGAATAAATATCGCCTTCAGAGAAAAAATCAAATAGTTTAATGAGGGCCTGTCCTCCCATGATTACCCCTATCTGACTACCTGCATCAGACCAACTGCCATAGAAGCCTTTTCTATTCTGAGGCGCTTGTTCCACAAGATGTACCATAGCGGCTGTATATTCTCCCCCAAGTGATATTCCCTGTAAAGCACGTAGAAGAATTAGCAATATCGATGCCCAAACCCCTATTTGATCATAGGTGGGCAGAAGTCCGATACAAACGGTCGGAATAGCCATAAAAAGAATTGATAAAGAAATCGCCTTTCTTCTTCCCCACTTATCTCCTATAGGACCAAAAACAAGGGCACCTAACGGACGCATAAATATCCCAACAGCTAGAGTCAAAAAACCTGAAACTTCCAGATTAGATGGAAAAAAATTCTTTGCTAAAATTGGCAGAAATGGCATAAATAAAGCAAAATCATACCATTCGAATATATTACCTAAAGCTCCAACTAACGATTCATGATTTTTTATTTTAGACATAAAGTCTCCTCAATGATGAATTAACAATAATTTCTGGTGATATTCAAAAACTTATTACGACGATGTGACTTTAAATCGGATATATTAGAAAGTTCCAATAAAACCGATTTTAGTTTATCTCCCACTGATTTTATAATATCCGCATGATCTCTATGCGCTCCGCCTAGCGGTTCTTCTATGATACCATCTATCATTTTGAATTTCATTAGATCCTGAGCAGTAAGTTTTAAAGCTTCAGAAGCTTCGGGAGCTTTTTCTGCATCGCGATATAAAATCGAAGCACATCCTTCTGGAGAAATGACAGAATATATGGAATTTTCGAGCATTAACACGGTGTTAGCCACAGCAAGAGCAACCGCGCCGCCAGATCCTCCCTCGCCTATTACAGTTGCAACTATTGGCCCCTTGAATTGTAGGAATCTATCGATACATCTTGCAATTGCCTCTGCTTGACCTCTTTCTTCTGCTCCTACGCCTGGATATGCACCCGCTGTATCGACGAAAGTTAAAATGGGGAGCTTAAATCTATCGGCAATATCCATAATCCTGCAGGCCTTGCGATATCCTTCCGGATGTGGCATCCCAAAGTTATGCTTTACTCGATCTTCTGTGTCTTTCCCTTTTTCCTGACCAATAATTGCGACGGATGTTCCTTTGAATTTACCTATGCCTGCTGTAATCGCCAAATCATTTGCGAATAACCTGTCTCCCGCAAGTGGCACAAAGTCATCTACTAAAGCATCGATATAATCTTGAGTATGCGGACGCTCTTGATGGCGAGCGACCAAAACTTTCTGCCATGGAGTTAATTCAGAATATATTTTTTTTAGGAGCTTTTTTTGCTTATTTTCAAGACGTTTAATATCCTCAATTATCCCGAGATCACCAGTATTTAAATTTTTCAGTTCTTTTACTCTGGAATCTAATTCGAAAACCCGTTTCTCAAAATCCAATACAATCATGTTTTTCTCACATGAATGGCATTTTCATTCCAGGAGGAAGCATATCGCTCATTTGTTCAGAAATTTTGCTTTCCAACTTGGATTTTGCATCATTAAACGCAGCAATGATTAAATCTGAAATAATTTCAGCATCTTCTGGAGACAACAATTTAGGGTCAATGGTCAGTTTTTTCATTTCTCTCTTTCCATTGATGATAATAGAGACCATTCCCCCGCCAGAAGTACCGGCAATCTCAAGATCATTTAATTTGTTTTGTGCTTCTAAAAATTTTGCTTGCATTTGTTGTGCTTGTTTCATCAATTGGTTTAAATTATTCATTATTGTTCCTTTCCTATTTTTGCTCCAGGAAACATTTCTATTGCTTCTTCTGCAAGTGTCTTATTACTTATATCAGATATTTTTTCATTTTTCACTGGAGTAATATCGGTATTTTTTACGTATGACTTCAACAACTCTTTCAAATCAGGGAGTTCAGAGGCGTACGCTATGCGAATGATGATCATTTCTAGGACAATCTCCGAATGTTCGCAAAATTTTAACTCCTCGGCTCCTTTAGAAAGCATCTGCCAAATTCTGGCTAAAGCCGCCAACGAGACTTTTTCTGATAACTCATTTAATGAATGGATTAAGTTCGCTGATAATTCGGGTGGATTTACCTGAGTTCTGAGACATGTCAGTATGTATACACTGTCCATCATAGCATTTAGCATTTTTCCAGGAGAGACATTATTTCTAATTATTTCTCGATATTTTTCTATCGTGGACTTAACATTTCCTGAAAAAATCAAACTTAACAACGTAATTATGTCGCTATCATCGGAAATATAGAGTATATTTTTTATATCAGAAACAGTTATCTCGTTGTTTTCCGAAACATTGATTGCTTGATCAAGTATAGACAATCCATCTCGGACAGATCCTTTCGCTGCCTTAGCAATCAAAGTGACCACTTCGGAATTCGCTATGATTTTCTCTTGATTGCAAATGGACGATAGATATTGAGAGAGCAAGCTATTATCCATTTTTTTTAGGTCAAATTTTAATACTCTAGACATCACTGTTTCTGGAATTTTATGCGTCTCTGTTGTGGCGAATAGGAATTTTACGTGAGCTGGCGGTTCTTCAAGAGTTTTTAAAAGAGCGTTAAACGCGCTTTTGGAAAGCATATGAACTTCGTCGATAATGAAAATCTTGAATTTCCCGATAGCAGGTCTATAGCGGGATGACTCGATAACTTCACGAATGTCATCGACACTTGTATTGCTCGCAGCATCCATCTCTATTACGTCAGACTGATTGTCGAGAGCGAAATTTAGACATGACTCGCATTTACAACATGGTTCTGGATCGTTTTCTTGGCGATTTTCACAACGAAGCGCTTTTGCAAGAATTCTTGCAATTGTCGTTTTCCCAACACCTCTAGTTCCAGAAAATAGTAAGGCAGACCCTAGTCTGTTTTTTCGCATACCACCAATGATCATTTTCACGACCATATCCTGCCCAATAACGTCTATAAACCTCTGAGGCCTGTATTTAGTCGCTAACGGAACATAATTATCCATAACTCTCTCCCTGCGGACAGCTAACCCGCCAAGCGTTGCTACGGCTGCTTTCTTCCGAACCTGACCGGATTTACAACCTTTAACGTCCAACTGTCCTTTTTTAATATAGCAAAGCTAAATCTGATGTGCTACGATCGTACAAGATTTTTTAATGGAGGAGTAATGGTACGCTGTCGTAATGGGAAAATAGTTGCAACTATAGGGCCTTCGTCGCATGATTTTGAAAAATTAGAACAACTTCATTTAGCAGGCGTAGATGTTTTTAGGCTAAATTTTTCTCACTCGTCTTATGAAGAACATACTAAAGTTTATAATGCAATCCGAGCGATAGGAAGAAAGCATCATACTTTTTCAACAATTTTGGCAGATTTACAGGGCCCTAAGTTGAGAATTGGCGCGTTTACAGATGGAAAAGTGTTCCTTGAAGTAGGGGACGTTTTGAGACTAGATTTGAATTCTACGCCAGGCGATAAGCAAAGGGTTTATATTCCTCATCCGGAGATTTTATCTGCTCTCTATCCAGGTGCAGTCGTGCTTATGGATGATGGAAAGTTAAAATTCGAAGTTACATCCTGCTCGGAAGATCACGCTAATCTGAAAGTGCTTGTCGGAGGAACTTTGTCTGATAGAAAAGGTGTGAGCGTTCCAGATGTAAAATTGCCTATTCCAGCTCTTACAGAAAAAGATCTGAAAGATTTGGACTTTGTCTTAAAATTAGGTGTAGATTGGATCGCTCTGTCTTTCGTGCAGATAGTTGAAGATATAGAAGAAGCTAAAAACATAATAAAAGGGCGTGCCGGTGTTGTATCAAAACTGGAAAAACCAGTTGCGATCAAAAATTTAGAGCCGATTGTTGCTGCTTCAGATGCCATCATGGTAGCGAGAGGGGATCTTGGAGTAGAAATGGATCAAGAGGAGCTACCAAGTATTCAAAGAAATATAGTAAAGACTTGTCGTAGATTGGGGAAGCCTGTAATTGTTGCAACACAAATGCTTGAATCTATGATTACTTCTCCGATTCCTACAAGGGCGGAAGTATCAGATATTGCTAACGCTTCTTATCAATATGCGGATGCTACTATGCTATCTGCAGAAACTGCTGCGGGGAAATATCCACTTGAAGCAGTCACGATCATGGACAAAATTATAAAAAAGACAGAGCAAGACCCGTCTAGAATAATAAGTCTTGAAGATATCAATATTTCCCCACATGTTTCAGATATTGATTCGTTGTGTGCTGCGGCAAAGATAATGGCAGAATATTCGTCAGCAAAAGCAATCATATTATTTGCGGGAGTTTTTGAGACTATTGTAAGATGCTCGAGATTCCGGCCACATTGTCCAATTATCTTCATCACAGACTCGACAGAACTTGCTTGTAAATCAGGTTTATGCAATGGTGTCTATGCCTTCTTTGCTGAAGGAATAGCTCTCACAGATGAAGCGACTTTTTCTATTGCAAGAGCGACGTGTTTAGAACGCAAATTTGCCGATATCGGAGATAAAGTAATCATCCTAAATTCAATAAAAGAGACAATAGCTATACGAAATATTTAATTATTTGGCGGTATAGGCTTTAAGGCAGATAAAAAATGGCGTTAGAAGAAAAAATTATTAATGCAGTCGAATCTTCCTTAAATCACCGTGGATATGAGATTGTACGAGTAAGAATTTTCAGAGGGAAAAAGCTTGCATTAACAATTGAGATTGACCGCATTGACGGAGATCCTGTAAATATTGAAGATTGCTCAAGCGTTAGTCATTTAATTTCTGCAATTTTAGATGTTGAAAACTTTATCAATAGCGCGTATATTCTGGATATAACTTCTCCTGGCGAATATCGGCCTCTCACGAAAATTAGCGATTTTGAACGTTTTCTTGGTAAATGCGTAAGTGTGGAAGTAGTTAGTGCAGTAAATAACAGGAGGAAGTTTGAAGGACAGCTTCAAAGAGTAGAACAAAATTCTAATGATTCGGTTGTTTATTTAAAGGAAGAGTGCGATACTGGCGGGGTTAGATTACTATACAGCAATATTAAAAAGGCTAGTGTTAAGAGATTTTAGAAAGAGGATTTTAGCGAATGTCGGTTTTATGGACGAATTCTAAGTTTTATGGTCCTGAACTGTTACAGGTTTCGGATGCGGTTGCAAGGGAAAAAGGATTAGAAAAAGAAAAAGTCTTGGAGGCTATGGAAGACGCTATTCAAAAAGCGGCAAGATCGAAATATGGATATGAGTATGACATTCGTGTAAATATTAATAGAAAAAATGGGGAAGTTTCGGTTTTTAAGTGTGTTACGGTAAAAGAGATGATCGAAAATGACATATTAGAAATCACTCTCGAAGAAGCAAAAAAAATCGATGAGAATGCGGAGATAGATCAAGTTATATCAACTAAACTTCCTCCTATGAACTTTGGAAGAGTTGCTGC
>JAIRMQ010000028.1 GCA_031258575.1 Holosporaceae bacterium
TATAAAAATCACCTACAAAACAGCACTGTGATATCTTTCTTCATGGCTAATCTCCTTAAAATTCATCCGGATTTTGGACATATCCTCTACTATTTTAATACTCCTATTCCATTATTCGCATTAATAATTGCGTTCCATAAAATTCCCTACTTCCTTTTTGCCACCACAAGCCACAACCGAATATTCATTCCATAATAATCTTCATTTTGCTGACCTATGCAAATATCATCAAAGTATCTGGAAAACTTGTCCACAATTGCAGTTTTATCTTTAAATACGTAAAATATATCTCCATTCCTTAGATTATAGGGGTCTTTGGTAATTTCAAAGTGAGAATCTTCAACCTCTATTGCATCTTTTAAAACAAAAGTTTTCGGATGCGCTAAAGTTAAGATAATGTATCCACCTCTCTTGGTAACTCTGGCTAATTCCGCCAAGTTGGCATTGAAATTTTCGCCGTGATCAACATAATATAGCGACGAAGATGCGACAACATAATCAAAATACTCCGAATCAAAAGGAACGTTTGAATTTCTACCAACCCTAATGTCCACATTCACCCCAAAATTTTTCATTCTCTTTTTGACTCCATTACATATTTTATCGGTTATCTCGAAGGCACAAACCTTCAATCCTAAGTTATTGAGTAGAATCAAATTTCTTCCATCTCCACACGCCCAGTCAAGAATTGCCCCCCCCTGTTATAATTGTGTGCCATCTTTAGTTTAGGATAGCTTCCTAGCATAGTTCTAATCAAAAACTCAGTTGGGTAACAATGTATTCCCATTCTTACAAGATGATATTTCGTATAGAGCCCGTCTATATTACGCATTTTTCCCTCCTATATATTTATGGTTCAAGACTAGATTAGAGTGGAGATTTTCTTAGCCTATTTAACAATAAATTATAGATATTTTCATATCTATGATTAAAACGCCATTCAGTCTCCTTCAAGTGCAGGTTGAATTTACTGGATTTTACCCCTCGAGCTTTAGAAAGTCTGCTCTTTGCAACCCCCCAAAAATTCTCTATGCCATTCACATGTGCTCTCCCATTAGCAAAAACATCATCGCTGTGCTTTACGTGGTAATGCTTCTTATATCCCGCGTTTACCAGGCCATCATACGTTTTCCACTCATCGCTGTAAATGGTCGAATCGCTTGGCGCTAATCTTTTTATTATCGGAACTAACTCTGCGGCTGAGCAGTTATTTACAATTTGTGTATAAACTCTGTCTCCACGCTTCTTCATGCCAAATACCTTTGTTTTTCCTCCGGCACCACGACCGCGCTTGCCGCGAACTCTTTTCGCTCCGAAGTAACTTTCATCGATTTCTATTTCTCCAGAGCTAAAACATGATTCCTCCTCTGCATATCCAACCATTCTAGCACGCAAAAGTTGTATGATCCTATTTATAGTGTTTCTATTGATTTTTGTGATTTCTGCAATCTGAGATGCTGTTAAATCTATGCAAAAAAAGTCTCAAGATTTCTCTAAATTGTCCCTCTAAAATATGGCTACATTTTATATACTTGTTTTTCATTGATGTATCCTAGCATTCTAGGATAGAAAATTAACATAATCTAGTCTTGAACCATATTTATAATCCACCGTTAACTTCTACAACACATCCTATGACATATTCAACCGTTTCTTTATATCTTCTACTTTTCCAAGTTGTTTCTCATGTTTTCGCTGTTGATCATGAGAGCTATAGTATGTGTTTTACGGTTGCCTCTTTGATTGCTCGACGCATCTCCTCCGTCATTGCATATCTATCCCATAATCCCTCCTTTGCTTCCGGACCCAATATATCATCTCCAAACCCTCCGGATCATACGGTCACGTTATTAATCTTGTAGTGGCTTTTGTCTCCTAAAAAGTTACGACGAACGAAAAAAGATTTCTGAACCGCTGGAGTGCGCATCATTGCCTGCTCATGCTCCAGTAGCAGCAAAATCACAGGCGAAATTACCTGATCCAGTAGATTTAAAGCGTTCGCAAAATCCTGGTCATCGTTGTCATCGTTCGTTATCTCATATCTCATCACTCTAGTAAAAGCCGAGTATTGGCTTGATTTCCTTTTGCGAGTCTGATTCTTTCAGAAGATCAGCAATACTTTTTCTTGCCTGAATGGAATTTTCTTCATCCTCTTCTTTAAAAGCCTCGACTACAGTGTTAGTACTATATTCAGATGGAGTTCCTCCAGTAGTTACTTCTACTTTTCTGAGAGAAATCCCTCTGGGAACTCGGAATGGCTTAGGGGCTACCTTTAATTCAGTCATAAAATCAATGAAAATCGGTAATGCAGTATTTGTACCATTCGCATTCTTCCCTAATGATTTAGAATGATCATCAAATCCTATGAAAACTCCAACTGCAATATCCGGAGTATACCCAATAAACCAAGTATCGCGACTATCGTTGCTAGTTCCGGTTTTTCCAGCAACTGGAATGTTCAAACAACGAGCTGCTGCGCCGGATCCACGTTGCACAACTCCTTCAAGCAAAGAAGTAAGCTGATAGATGCTTTGCTCGCTTAGAATCTGCGAGCGATTGTCGCTTAATTTCGCAGGAAATTCAGAACTATAATTTAAATCTTCTCCGACTATTCGAGTATCAGCTCTATATATGACTTTTCCATGTTTGTCCTGAACATACTCAACCATTGTTGGAAAAATCTTCTTCCCTCCATTGGCGAAAATAGCGTAAGCCGTAGTTAATTTTAAAAGAGTAGTTTCTCCCGCGCCTAAAACATAGGAAAACATTCTAGGCATCAATTTAAACAAACCAAATTGTTCTGCAATTTTTGCAACTTTATCGATACCGACTTCCTGAGCGATTCTCACTGTTGCCGTATTAACCGATCTTTCAATAGCTTGACGGAACGTGATTTTATCTAATATTTTGTGCTGATAATTTCCTGGTTTCCAAGCTTTCATATTTTCTCCAAGATTGATTTCAACTGGACTAGCGTCAATAATCGAATTGGGAGCGAAACCGTTTTCTAAGCCTGCTAAATAAACAAAAGGTTTGAAGGCAGATCCTATTTGCCGAACAGATTGAGTTGCTCTATTAAACTCGCTTTGAGCGAAAGAATATCCGCCCTGCATTGCCAAAATCCTACCGCTATTCGTTTCAATCACTATAATTGCCCCTTGAACCTTCGGCATTTGCTTAATTAGAAAGGCTCCTTTAGATTTCGAAACAAAAATTACGTCTCCTTCCTCTAATTTTCTTGCCCATTTTAATTCTGTTTCTACCAAATGCCCGGTTTCTCCTGTTTCCAATAATATAACAGCGGTTTTATCGGCAACTATCATTACTGCGGCGCGAAGAAATTCATCTGCTCCTTTGATATTTATATCTTGTATTTTTTTGATAATATTATTTTTGGGGGCTGATGGATCGATCCTAGCTATTGGTCCTCTCCATCCAAAGCGCCGATCAATTTCCTCTATTCCTTTGCGTAAAGCTCTCCGTGCATATTGTTGTATTCGAAAATCTAAAGTGGCTCTGACAATTAATCCTTCTTTATTTAAACTCTCGAATGGAAATTTTTCGATTAGATATTTCCGAACTTCTTCGGAAAAATATTCTGATATTTTATTAGAAGTTTCGGATTCTACTACTTTGAATTTTTCTCTTATAGCTTCTTGTGCTTCCTGCTTAGTTATATATTTATCTTCCAATTGACGATTAATGGCCCAATTTCTTCGCATAATCGCTTTGTCTAAATGCTTTACCGGATGATAGTTCCCAGCGCCTTTAGCTAAAGCCGCTAGGTACGAACATTCTGCTATCGTTAGCTCGTCTGGAGCTTTGTCAAAGTACACTTTCGCGGCTGCAGCAACGCCATAGCAGCCCATTCCAAGATAGATCTGATTAAGATAAAGCTCTAGAATGTGCATTTTAGATAATGAATGTTCTATACGATACGAAAGGATCGCTTCCTTTGTTTTCCTGAGATAAGAGACTTCTTTACTTTTTATTAAAAAGATCCTGGCAACTTGCTGAGTTATGGTTGACGCTCCTTGAGGACGTTTACCCGTACCAAAATTTTCCAAATTTTTAATAGCCGATCTCATTATTCCATAAAAATCTATTCCAGCGTGCTCGAAAAAATGCTTATCTTCAACAGCCAAAAAAGCGTTTATAAGCTTTTTGGGTACTTTATCAATAGGAATAAAGTATCTTTTTTCTGCAGCATATTCGCACAGCTTCGTTCCGTCTCTTAAAAACACACGACTAGCCAGCTGAGGAGAATAATTCCTTAGAGATGTATGATCAGGAAGTTCTTCTGCAAAGAAATTCCAAAAGATAACAGTCCCTCCTATGCCAATTACCAATACTAACGTACAAAATAGATAACATATCCAGCGCAGAAACTTCATTTATTTTCTTTTTTAAAAAAATCATCTAATGCGTATAGGATAGCATTTATCACACTCGCGCGGAAATCCCGTGAATGCAATAATTCATCATCAGTTTTATTAGAAATACATCCAAGTTCTATGAGTATCGAAGGTATATTTGTTTTGAGGATTTTTAAATCGCTGTTTCTATTTGGATGGTTTTTTATTTTGCATGTTTTCGGGATATACTTCATTAAGCAATCGACGAAATTTTGTGAACGAGAATCCTTAGAATTTGGAAGAGTATAAAACGACATTCCCCGAAGATTTTTATCTTTATTACTATCTGTATGAATGGAAATAAGAATATTTCCCTCCGATAAATTGATTTTCTCTATTCGTTCGTCAAGAGGCATAAAATTATCTCCCTCTCTGGTTAATATTACGCGATATTTATTGCTTTTTAGCAGATTATCTCTTAACTCCACCGCTGCGACCATAACTACGTTTTTTTCATAGCTGCCTGTAACTCCCATAGTTCCAGGATCTTTTCCTCCATGCCCTGCGTCAATGATAACTGTACGCTTTTTATTGATTTTAAACCCAATTTTAATCGAATGAGACGTGTACTTTTTAGATAGAATGCTCACATCTCCTTTAAATCCTACGATAAATACCAAAGACGAAGGAGAAAACCTCTCGAAAAAGTATCCTTTTATAAGATTATGAGATAGTTTTTTAGCTTTAGGAACTTCGATGTCCTGGTTGAAGGATAAAAGTATCCTCACAACAGATGAAAGGCAGTGTATTCTAGGAACGAACGATACTTCTTTATCAAAATCTATGCATAAAAAATATTCATCCCTTTCTTTTTTCAAGTATATCTTTTCTATAATCTGCGAATTAGCACACAGAACATTGCAGGTAAAAAATATCGCTAGGATAAAAAAGACTATCTTTTTATAAAATTCACGAAAAATCATGGCTAATAATACCTCAGATTCCGGTGTTTTAAAGAGAAATTTTCGCTTGTAGTTTATTCTTTTAACGCAAGCTCATAGAGTAAGTGATTGGGCAAAGATTGCAGCTAATATGAAGACCTAAGTTTTTTATCCGCCACTGCTACCGAACGATTTAATCATACCGACTATGACTGGACCTAGCATAACAATAAACAGGCACGGCATAATAAAAAACATCATAGGTAATGTCAGCAAAGTAGGAGCTTGAGCAGCTTTTCCTTCAGCGTTAAGCATTCTTTTTTGTCGAGATTCTATTGCTAAGTCTTTTAGAGATACGCTTAATGAAGATCCATATTCTATAGACTGGCTAAGAGTTTTAGACAATGTTTTAATTTCTAGGCAGTCCGTTCTCTTCTCTAAATTCTCGAAAACCTGACGATGATCTGGAATCATCTCTAATTCTATAGAAGTTAAGCTGAGCTCTTCTGCCAGAACAGGATTCGAAGTTCTCATTTCTCGTGCAATTCGTCTAATAGACCTGTTTAGGTCCAATCCTGATTCTGTACAAATCACTAAAAGATCCACGAGATCAGGTATTCCATTCGCGATGCTATCTTTTCTTTTGTTGGCAGTCATTTCCATATTCATGTTTGTCAGTTTGTGCCCGCCCACTATAGCTGCTATGAGGGATATAGGAATGCAAAGAAAAACAGATATATCAAAATCATTTGTGGTTAAAAAAAGAAATATTATAAAAAATATGGCAATACAGGAATTGAATTTCGATTTCATAAACTCTTCCAAAGCTTCTTTTTGCCTAAGACCTGCTTTCAGTAGAAGTTGTTGCATTTCTTCGATTAGTCCTTGGTTTTTTTCTGCTATCCAGCTAAAAAGAGCATTTCCCTCGAACCTCGAACCTTTCTGGTTTAATCCGGTGCTTTTTTCTTCTTCTTCTAGCTCTAATCCTCCGCTTCCCGGATTAGCAACTTTATTAACTCTTTTCATTACTCTGAGGTTGTTTAATATTTTGATAGACAATTGTTCAGCGTATGGTGTAACTAGAAAAATTATGAAAAATGCAATAAGAAAAAAAACTGCATCTAGTAACATATTTACACCTTTATTTTAGTTGCCTTGAGCATCAAAAACGTGCCAATGGAAAACAGAGTAATAGCTATCTTCAGTAGTGTTTGCCCGGATCCTGGGGTAATAAATTCTTTTAGATGATTAGGATTTACAATAGCCATAATACCGGCGAAAACAAACGGTAGCACACTAATAACTATCGCTGACATTCTTGCTTCGGCGGACATTGCTTTTAGTTTTAGTCCTAACTCCAGTCTTTTCCGGACTATTCCGGATAGATTTTGCAAAATCTCTGCTAAAACTCCCCCATTTTCCATTTGTAAAACTAAAGCAACGACGAGAAATCGAAATTCTTCTATATCTACTCTGTCAGCTGCTTCGACTAAAACTTTTTCGGGTTTTACACCGAGATCAAATTTTTGGCTAATGGTTCTAAACTCGGAGGCGATTGGATCTTTAGACTCCATACTCACTAATTTCATGATACGCCCTATATTTAGTCCTGCTTTAACTCCTCGAATCATCATATCAATAGCATCTGGAAATTGTTGCAGAAACTGCATTTTCTTATTAGCCGCTCTGGAAGCCAGAAGGTTATACACAAGGAATGCACCGACGACCATACCTATCGGAATTCCTGTAATGATTTTCAGAAAATTGAAATAAATAATTATCGCAGTAAAAACACATCCACCAATGGAACATTGAAAAATAAAACTAAACATCGATATATCAGCTATACCAGCGTTTTTCATAATAGACCTAATCTTGCGAACTAACATAGGCGTATTATTTGAAGCGGTACTGAAATCTTCTTCTCTCGATTTTGCGAAAGTAGAAACTCTATCCGAAGAAGCTTCCAATAATGAATTTTGTTGCGCTACTAATGAGCTGACTCTAGCTTCAAGCTCTTTCTTGATATCATCATCTTTTTCTGATTTTACCAATATTTGGTATAGAGCATAGAAACAGAAAAAAGCTAAAAGAAATGTAGAAGCACTATCAATAACCTGCATCATTATCTGAACCTCCATTCTGTTCCATCGCATGTTTCATAACTGAAAGCAGTTCTTTATCGAGTCCATAGATGATCGCTTTTTCTAAAAATAGAGGACTATCCGTTCCGGCATCGAATCTACCAAAAACTTTATGATCTGGAGTCTCTCCAAGAGGAACAAACTTAAATAAATGTTGATAGTCTATATCTCCTCTCTCATTAATTCCTAAAACTTCAACGATTTCTGTAACTTTCCTTGAACCATCGTGTAAGCGTTCCGTTTGAACAATTAAATCAACAGCGCCAGCGATTTGTGCTCTCACAATTTCGCTTGGAAGATCAAAACCTGACATAGCGACCATATTTTCCAGACGAATAAAAGCTTCGCGAGCTTTGTTTGCATGAATAGTAGACATAGAACCGTCATGACCGGTGTTCATAGCTTGTAACATGTCGATACACTCAGATCCACGAACCTCTCCTATAACGATTCGGTCTGGGCGCATACGAAGTGCGTTCTTTACTAAGTCGCGGATGGTAATTTCCCCTTTTCCTTCAATGTTTGGTGGACGACTTTCAAGCCTAACGACATGAGGTTGTTGCAATTTTAACTCAGCCGCATCTTCGCATGTTACGATACGTTCTCGTGGATCAATTAATTGAGATAATGCGTTCAATAACGTCGTTTTGCCAGAACCAGTTCCTCCTGAAACTATAATATTCAGACCGCAAGTTGAAGCTATTTGCAAAACTTTAACCATATCTTCTGTTAAACTTCCATGTGAAGCTAATCCATTCAAATCGATGGCTTTTTTGGAAAATTTACGAATAGAGATAGAAGCACCATCCAATGCTATAGGAGGAGCGACGATATTTACACGACTTCCATCTGGCAGACGTGCGTCGCAAAGAGGACTTGAAGTATCGACACGTCGTCCGACGCGGTGAGCAATTCTTTGCGCGATTTGTAGCAAATGCGCATCGTCTCTAAATTTTATTGGAGCTAATTGCATCAATCCTTTCCGCTCAATATAAATTTGGAATGGACCATTTACGACAATATCAGATATTGTGTCATCTTCCAGGAGCATTTCGAGAGGTCCAAGACCGATCATGTCATCAACAAGTTCTCTTGCTATCCCGATTTGTTCGCGCTTAGTAATTTGCGCGCGTCTTTCTTGAGCAAAGTCAAATACGAAATTTTCAATTTCAGCTCGAAGCTCTTGAGGACTCAATTTAAAAGCTGAAGCCAAATTGATCCTATTTAACATAGTTTCATGAGCTTCTTTTCGGAAAACCGTTAATAACGGAGATTCTTCTGTTGCCGCTGCTTCTTTATTTTGTTGGTTGTCCGCCATAGCTTTTTACCCTACTTATTTAAGTCGAGATATAACATCTCCAATTTTGTCAAATACTATATCTTTGACGCGATCTACCGTCCATCCTTTGCTCTCAACAATAGATTGTGCAATCTCTTTATGCTCTTTTTTCCCTAGCAAATCCTCTGCGATATCATTTAATACGTTTGTTAGTGCACAATTTGAGGAAGCTAGTGGTTGTCCTATATTTGCTGATGCAAGAGGAGTAGCTTCATCCAGTGGCATTACGTAATCTATCTTTCTATCTACAGCTTTTTCAAAGGCTGCTTTAGATAAAGCGCCACTACTTGACAATCCGACTTTGTTAGCGATTAAGATAACTTTCTTTCCTCCTTGATCTGTTGTCAAAAATTCAAGGAGCCGTGTAGTATTTTGAGCAGAAGCCATACTCATTTCTACCAGAATCACAAAGCAGTCAGATTTACTCATACATATTCTATTAGGAGAAGATAAATCTCGCTGAGCATCAACTAATATATAATTAAATTGCTTTTTTACTAATGTAATAAGAGCATCAAAAGCGTCATTATCGACAACAGCTCCTCTCATCAGGTCAACTAATCCACCGAGGTAATACAACCTTTGATCGTATTTTTTTATGATAGTCTCCACGAAATAATCATCTATTTTATCTGGACTTTCAAGTATATCTAAATACGCACTCTCCGTTTTAAGATCTAGCATTAAATTAGCTGTTCCATATAGAAAATCCATATCCATTATAACGGCACGTTTGAAATAGTGACTTGCCAAAATCCATCCGATATTAGTTGCCACGGTTGTTGCTCCGGCTCCCCCTACAGAACTGATGAATTGTATCATCTTACCAACCTTCTCTATCTCTCCCTTTATAAGGCCATTTGCTTTTTCTATAGCGTGACGCATTAATTCATTATTAAGCGGCTTAACTAAGTAATCGGAAACTCCAGCAACCATTAAATCTCTATATAGGCCAACGTCATTTTTACTACCAATTGCTATAACGGTTATATTTGGAGTACTATGTTCGCGTATTTTTACTATATCACTTAAAGGTAATTCTGATTCTGAAATGTCAAATACTAAAACTTTGGGTGTTCTATTATTTTTCAAAAATTCTACTGCTTCCGTAAGAGTTCCTTGCGTTACCTCAGCGTATCCTATGCTCATTTCTTTAATAACGTTTAAAATAATTTGTTCGGATACAGGATCGTTAACAAATCCCATAATATTGTGAGGTAAGTTCGATGAATTAGTCTTAGCCATAGTGCTCTCCTCTACTTAGATGTGCCGCTAGACGTTGAAGTGGAAGACGAGGATGATCCTCCTTTCCCCATCGTAGAAATTGCAGACGCCGCATCCTGTCCGCTATACTTTCTTGGAGATACCAAATCAGCTTTGTTGCTTATCATTTCAGCCAAATTATATGCATCAGATGCTCCGTATCTCGGTAAATGCTTATTAGTATCAGTATCTCCGATGTATTCTGACCATTGGCTGCAATCAGGCGTTTTTACATCATATTTTAATACGTCTATACGAATTCCTGTTTTCGCGCCTTGATATGTGCATGTTCCAGAATCTACAATTCTGCTGTTAATAAAACCATATTTATGCATTAAACGACGTAGTTTTTTCCCTGTATTTTCCCGCACAGAAAATGGAATAGGCTTGTCTGAAGTTAACATGAATCCTATGTTATCCGTACCTTCTCCTCTGGTGTCTCTGAAAAGTCTCTCTAGAGCGTCGATATCAGCTGAATCTAAATTAAAGTTTGAAGATGTCTTGAAAAAGTGCACTTGCTTATTTTCCTTTGCCATAATTTCCGCTTTTTCAGGAATATATCCGTCATTGGGAAGATATTGTTTTTCACATCCCAGCAGAGACAAGACAATAATTATAGAACTTTTCCACCAACTAGTTTTTAACATAACTCCTCCAATCACATAATTGAAAATCCGGCACTATTAGTTTTTCTAACATTTTTATGGAATTTACGCGTTAATATCGTTTCCAAAGGCGAATACATTCTAGGAACCATATCAGTAGGCGCTTTCAAAACTTTAGAAGACGGTTTTACAATATACGGTGTAACTATTATTATTAACTCTTTTTCCACGGTTTTTATATTCGAGTTTCTGAATAATGTTCCGATAAGTGGCAAATCTGCTAAAAATGGCGTTTCAGAAACATTAGTATTTTTTGTAGTTTGAAGCAAACCAGCTATAGCTAAACTTTGCCCACTACCAAGTTCTACGGTAGTTTCCGCTTCCTTCGTGGTAAGGGACGGAATTCCTTTAGTACTATTTTCATAGGTTACAGTGCTTACTGTAGGTTTAACTTTAATACTAATTCTTCCTTCTGTTATGACGGTAGGTGTAAATTCAACTGCTGTGCCCCACTGTTTAAATTCTGTTGTAGACGAATCTGTTCCGGTTTGTTTTACCTCGTATCCTTCCTCTCCTCCAGATCTGAAAGTTGCTTTTTCTCCAGAAAGAGCTACTAATGTTGGTTCCGCTAGAATCGAGGCGAAAGATTCACTGGCAAGGGCCTCTATCAATGATGATAAGCCATTATTACCACCAAGATGCATAACCCACCGTCCACCGGAAAGAGTTTTCCCAAGAACTCCATTGGATTCTGCCATTTTAGTCGAGATTTCAGCCGTATCTTTTGTAAATGCGGGAAAAGCGCTAGCATCTCCACTCATAAAACCGTATTGCATACCGGCAACGTCCTTACTATGAGACAATGCACGCCAATTTATTCCAAGGCTCTTGGTTAAATTTCTTGAAACTTCAGCTATTTTAACCTTAAGCATAACCTGAGTAGCAGTTTCAATTGATAATTTATTAATAATTTTTGCACTGTCTACAAAACGACTAACTACATCTTGAATATCAGCCGCCACTTCAGGAGAAGATACTCTTCCTTTCAAAATAATAGAATTATCGACAGAAACGATATCTACATCAGCATCAGAATGCATTTCCGAAACAGCTTCTCTTATTGCTTTTAAGGGATATGTAACTTTTATCTGATAATCGGCGATAATATTGCCATGCTTATTGTGAACGACGAGAGTCGTGGTTCCCGCGGCCAAGCCAGTCAAATAAATGGAGCTTTCACTTAACATATCTATATCTGCTATATCAGGATTAGAAATAAAAACTTCTCCTGCTGCCTCAGGCAATTTTATAAAGTTCACCGAGTTGATTTCTATCTCTTTTATTTCTGTACCGTAATGTTTATCATTTACGGATTTTGTAGATACTTTTTTAGTTTCGGCGATTGCACTGCCATAAACAAAATTCATTCCTAAAATGAACAATGCGCAAATAAAACTTTCTTTTTTCATACTACGCTCTCCACAACTTTACACATCACTACACTCATGGTCACTGCTTGGCAGGGCTTCCCATAGCTGTCTTCATTTCAGGACCTGAACCTATCGACACTTCTGCAGAATTAAAATTCTCAGGAGCTTTATTTCCAGATTGATCCGACAAAGCATCATCATGTTTCATTTTTCTATATATGCGAACTCCTTTACGCCCAGAATCAACTGTTTCGTCTCCTACAACCTTTCCAGAAACAATTTCATATTTCCCGCTTTTTGGATTTAAAACAGTTTCGCTTTGGGGTGCTCGAGCAAAAGGAGCAGCATCTGCAGAATTCATTTCTTTCAGTAAAAGATACATTTTCTCTCCCCGCTTTTGCTCTGAGATAAGAACATCCGCAGCATTGTTCTGTTTTCCGCCTGAATTCAAATCATTCATCAATGAAGAAAAGTGATCATCTCTTTTTTTCTTTTCATCTTCTGCAATTCTGAGACTTTCTCTAGCGCTAATTTGATTCATATCATGAATATTTTGTAAAAGTGATGATTTCGCATTAGTATTCACTGTATCAGTAATTTCATCGTCAGAGTTTTGGGCCAACTCCGCTTGGTTTCTGATGGATAAAATAACGCCACTATTCCCCGCTTGTTTCAACATGATATCAACCAATTCTTCTTTTACTTCCAAAGTTACACTTTTAGGAGAAAGTAACCCTCCTGCACTATGAGCTAAACTTCCTAGTAGCCCCCCCCCACCTTTGGACAGATACGTTTTCTCCTCTTTCTTTTCAAATTTTGTTACTCCATCTAGGGCAATTATTTTTAATGCGCGATATGTATACGTTCTTGTTCTGTTTTCTTTCATCTCCATGATAAGAACATCAACTATATCTCCAGGAGATAACAAAGATGATGCACTCGCGGATTTTTGATCTATTGAAAATGTAACTGCTCGCATTCCTTTTCTAACAGTAGAACGTGCTTTTTCTGCTTGAAGAGCTTTTTTAGCTTCTTCAGCCTTCCGTTTTTTCTCTTTTTCCTCCCTCTTTTTAGGATCTTCACTAACTAGTAAATTGATGGTTAATGGGACCCCAGCAGGAATATCTCCAGCCGCCCACATTTTTAGCGCTTTATCGTAATCTGCTACGTTATTCATCATCTTCTCTTTTTCATTTTTCGCTATAAAATAGGGTTGCATAGCATCCATTGGCCATTTTTTCCACGTGACATTATTCGTAGTGATTTTCGCATCTTTCTTTATATCATGTGCTACCACACAAACCTGTCCCTCTCTTTTTTTGCTTTCTTTCAATGCCACTAGCGGAATATTTGGAATAGAAAGTTCTTTTTTCGCATCTTTCTGAGTCGTTGCAGAATTTCCCGGAATGAACCATCTAATAACTCCCGTTATTATAAGAGCTATTCCGGAAGCTATTATTATCGGAAGAGCATCTTTTTTAGTATTCATATCATCACCTAACTACACAATTTCTCAATAATTACATAGAAACCACCACAAGATATTGCTATTCCATATGGAATTTCCTGTTTCATAATATCGGTCACATACTTACCTAATACGACCACCTTCTTGTCGATCCTATCCAGCGAAAGTAAAATAATGTTTAATAAACGCGATTGATTTTGTTTTTTTCTAAAAAACCATAGAAGGTTGATTGCTTTTTTACGAAAAAAGAATATCGCTTTGCCGAACATAACATACATCATAGCCAGAAAAGCGCCTCCTATCCCCATTCCGAAGAAGAAGCCCGCTAAATTGTTTTCGCATAACAGTATCATAGGAAACAACATCTTAACGTCTCCTCCTCCTATAGCGTTATAATGATTCAAAATAGCGGTAATAACGAATGTAATTACAGCTATTGCAAGTACGTTTAAAAAATTATCTCCGGAGATTCCCGCTACGCAGGAAATTGCATACAATGTTAGTAGAGCTAAAATATATTCATTTTCTATTCTAAAAAATAAAAAATCATTGATAGAAATTATTAAAAGGATTGTTCCCATCACGAAACACACTGGTAAAACTCCATAACCGTTGGACACTAGACTATTCCAATCTGGGTAAAATTTAGGTTAATTTTTGTATTTTTAAAGAGCGTTGAGTTTGAGGAGAAATATAATTTCAGATTGGCTTTATTTTTATTGTGCTATAATTTGTTGCTTTTTATCCCCGGATATTATAAATATAACACCATGAATGGAATTTTATTGGCAGGAGGATCCGGAAGTCGCTTGTTTCCGGCAACGTCTGTAGTATCGAAACAGTTATTGCCTGTTTATGATAAACCTATGATCTACTATCCGCTATCAACGTTAATGTTGTTAGGAATACGCGAGATTTTAGTAATTTCTACGCCGAGAGATATTCCACATATAAAAAAATTATTGGGAAATGGAGCACACTGGGGAATAAGACTATCGTATAAAGAACAGAATAGCCCCAATGGTATTGCTGAGGCTTTTCTTATTGCGGAAGACTTCATTGGAAATGAGAATGTATGCCTAATTCTCGGAGACAATATTTTTTATATGGGAAGTCAGCTTAATGTTTTTTCAGAGGTTATAGGGAAAAATGAGGGCGCTATTATTTGCGGATATCATGTCACTAATCCTGAAAGGTACGGTATTATCGAATTCGATCCGAATGATACGGAAAAAATAGTATCCATTGAAGAAAAACCTAAAAGTCCAAAGTCCAACTTTGCTGTCGTGGGATTATATTTTTATACTCCGGATGTAACGCAAAAGGCTAAAGAACTCCGCCCTTCTAGTCGAGGAGAACTGGAAATAACGGACTTGAACATAAAATACCTACAAGAAGGTCGCATAAAGATGTTACGCATGTGTCGAGGAACAGCGTGGTTAGACGCTGGAACCTCTGATAGTCTTCTGGACGCGGCTCAATTCGTCCAATTAATCGAAAAACGTCAAGGGTTAAAAATTTCTTGTGTCGAAGAAATCGCGCTAAACCGTGGATTTATTGATGATCAGCAATTTATGAAATTAATCGACACGTATAAAAACGAATCAGATTATAAAAAATATCTTATGAACATCATGAACGAAAGATGAATAAAAACATATTAGTAACAGGCGGAGCCGGCTTTATCGGATCTAATTTTATACCATATTTTTGTGAAAAATATCCTAATTATCAAATAATCAACCTAGACAAGCTAACTTATGCCGGGAATTTAGATAATCTCAAAGAATGTAACGCAATGTCGAACTATACTTTTATTTTGGGTGATATTTGCGATTCGACATTAGTATCGAAAATTTTTGAAAAACACGCCATTTCGGATGTTATTCATTTTGCGGCGGAAAGCCATGTCGACAATTCAATTGAAAATCCTCGTATATTTATCGAAACCAACATTTTAGGAACTTTTACATTACTTGAAAATTTCAAAAAAACGCATAAAGATTCAAACCAAAACAGATTTCATCATATTTCCACAGATGAAGTTTATGGAACATTAGGAATAGAGGGATCTTTCAGTGAGAAAACGGCATATGCTCCTAATAGTCCTTATTCTGCAAGCAAAGCGGGATCTGATATGCTGACACGAGCTTATTTTCATACGTATGGAATTAATGCGGTAATATCTAATTGTTCGAATAATTATGGTCCTAAGCAGCATGCTGAAAAGCTTATTCCAACAATTATTTGCCGCGCGATTGCCGAGGAGCTAATTCCCATTTACGGAGACGGAAAAAATGTGCGTGATTGGTTGTATGTTATAGATCACTGCAGAGCGATCGATTTAATATTTCATAATGGAAAAATTGGAGAAACTTATAATATCGGAGGACGAAACGAACGTACTAATCTCCAAATAGCTTATAAAATTTGCGATATCTTGGACAGAAAACATCCTAGAAAATCTGGAAAACGCTACTCAGAATTAATAACGTTTGTGAAAGATAGACTTGGTCACGATCGTCGATACGCTATAGATGCGACGAAATTAGAAACCGAGCTTGAATGGAAAGCGGAAGAAAATTTTGATACCGGAATTATCAAAACAATAGAATGGTATTTATTTAAGGAAAAGTTGATATGAAACGTATAATACAAAGAATATTAGAA
>JAIRMQ010000036.1 GCA_031258575.1 Holosporaceae bacterium
GAATATCACCGCATACGTCGATTTTAACGGACGCGATTGCCACTCTTTCACCTCGGACAGAACGCGATTGGTTATGTTCGAGACCGTCTCGGCGGAAACGTCAAATCCGTATAATTCCCAAATATTATCGGATATGTCGCGGGTACTCATGCCGCAACCATAGAGAGAAATAATTCGATCTTCGATGCCAAAAATATCGCTCTGATGCTTCTTTACGATTTTCGGATCAAATTCACCGTTACGATCCCGAGGAACAGAAAGCTCAAGCTCTCCGGAGCTCGTTTTTACACTTTTCCCATAGCTCCCGTTGCGATAATTGTCAGAGTCTTCAGGTCTTGCGTCGTTCTTCGCAAACCCGAGGTGATCCTTCATTCCCTCGTCGTACATCATCTCGATAATTTCCCTACGAAGATCCGTCACAAGGTCGTTCACCCCCTGTAAATCAACAACTCCGCCAAGAAGCTCCTTTGGCTTCTCTCGCCGCTCGGCCTTTAAGGCTTTCTCTTCTTTCGTAAGCTTTTTCATGATTATTTACCTCCACCTGTTAAAGCTCTTTTTTAACAACTTTCGGCTTTTACACAAAATATCAGACGGTCTCATATGACAACTCCTGTGCATAAAAACAACCAACTGTCAGGTCAAGTCTCGATTAGTACATTTTATCTACATCAACGCATGTTATTAGCTACTTTTTGCTGTAACTTTCAAAGTGTTGCTATCAAATGTAACTGCACTCTGCCCAAGTTTGTTTCCTTCTGAATCATAGGTGATAATCACGTCCGTTCCAACTACATAACAGAACGAAAACGTAATTGTATCTCCATGTTGTTGGTATGTTTTTATTAAATCTGTTTCATACGTTATTTCTTGTATAACTACTTTAGTTCCATGAATACTTATCAATCTAAGAATCGCTATGGATGTTACTGTTTTTCCTTCGTACATAAATTGTTGTATTACTGGATTCCAAGATCCGGCTTTCATACATACGACAGGATCCTTCGTTATGATCTTTCCATCGCCGCTTTGCTCTCCTGATGAATCCCAAGTAACCATTCTTGCCGCGCCCAATTCTATCCATAAACATGGAGCGCTATCTCCGTCCATTCCGTCCACTTCGCTCATAAAGAAATCTTTACACTTAATCATATACTGCGGAGTTGCCGCTCCGCCAACTGATGCGTTAACGCTCTCGTGGCTTTTTTTAAGCATATCGTGTGGTGGGGTCATGCTAAACATGTTAAAATCCTCTGCCATTTAATCCTCCTTACCAAACTACCTTTAAAAAACACACTAAATTAAACACGTTATTACGATATATTATCCCGTCGCTGGAGGAGGCAAAGTTGCAACCAATCTTATGGATGCAGTCAACTCTTCCAACTGAAAATGAGGCCTTAAAAATATAGTCGCTTTATATGAGCCAGGCTTTCCAGGCACATCGAAAACATCTACTCTCGCTTCTCTCAAAGGATATCTCGCTTTTAGATCCTGGTTGGCCGAATCGTTTAAAAGTACGTAACTCGCTATCCAGTTATTCAAAAAGAGTGCGACATTATCTTTTGTTAAAAATGCTCCTATTTTGTCTCTCATAATCGCTTTAATATAATGAGCAAATCTAGAAGCTGCTAACAGATATGGTAGTCTGGCGCTTAAAGCAGCGTTCGCATTTGCATCGTCTGTATTGTAGACTTTGGCTTTTTGCGTAGTTTGTCCGCCAAAAAAAGCAGCAAAATCCGTTCCCTTACTATGACAAACCGCGAGGAATCCCATATCGCTTAATTCTTTTTCACGACGATCTGTAATCGCTATTTCAGTCGGACATTTTAATGCAATGTCTCCGTCTGTGGTCTTGAAAATATAGGCCGGAAGCCCTTCAACAAGTCCTCCACCTTCAACTCCTCGTATGGCAGCAGGCCATTTATATAAAGAGAACGCGTAGCCTATTCTTTGCGCTAATATGAACGCTGCATTCCCCCAGCAAAACTGAGAATTATCTGTTCCGTCAATTGCTTCCACATAATTCATGCCATCAACTGGTAAAGTATCTGGACCATAAGGAAGTCGCATAAGAACACGTGGTAAAACTAACGCAACGTATCTAGAATCTTCACTGTCTCTGAAAGATTTCCATTTAATCATTTCAGTGCTTTCGAAGACTTTTGCAACATCTCTCGGTTCAGCAAGATGAGAAAAACTATCCATATCAAACATTATAGGATGAGCAGCAGCAATAAAAGGCGCGTGTGCGGCTGCCGCAACATTCGAAAGTTTTTCTAGAAGTAATATCTCTTGTGGATAACGTGCAAATTCATACCCACCGATTAAACAAGAATAAGGATGCCCGCCAAAGGTGCCATATTCCTCTTCGTATACTTTTTTAAACAATTGGCTCTGATCGAACTCCACGGCATTTTCCAGATCATCCAATAAATCTTTCTTACTGGCATTCATTATTCTTATTTTTAATTGGGTACTGGTCTCTGTGTTCATTATTAGGTAATGAAGAGCTCTCCAAGTCCCCTCGAGTTCGGAAAATGCTGGATGATGCAAAATCTCATCAATCTGCTTACTTAAAGTATTATCGATAGACGAAATAATTTTCTCTACGAAAGCTAGAGGATTCCGTATAGTAGTAACTTTTTCTTCTTCTATTTTTACTAAAAGCTCTAAAAGCATACTACAGGCGTATATTTCAGCTGAGGTTTCTCTAGCCAATTTACCGTTCAAGAATATTTCTTTTAATATTTCTCTATTATTTTTCGGAGCATCTGGAGCTGCCGGCTTAGATGCATCAGTTTCGGTTGCATCAGCGGTAGATGGAGTTGCGGAGGTGGCGAAATCAGCTGTGACCGTTTGCTTATTAGCTTTAAGAAGAGCGTCAATTTGCGTTTTAAGTAGGATTTTAAGATCTGTATTCGCTACTATCTCTGTAATATGACTTTGGAGAACATCGTTTCCTTCCATTTTAACCGCTAGGTCTTTTAATCTTACTCTGGTTGAATAGATTTTATTTAGCTTTGGTACTTGCCTCGCGATGCTAATCGGACCAAAATCGTCCATATGTTTGAAAAATAGCTCTACGTTCAGATTGTCAGAACCATCTCCCAGTGTATCTTTCACCGCCAAAGCTAATCTTGGATTAATGGAAACCATAAATTCCGAAAGATTATCCCTATCGACTTCAACAAATTTTCTAAGTTTGATTGGAGGAAGAGGATCAGTCGGCATTCCCGATAAATCAGCTAAGACACCAATAACGAAAGGCAATTCTTTCATGATTATAGCATTGCCAATTTCTACATCGTATGTAATCTGCACTCTCGGGGGACGAACCCTATCCAATACGTGTTGTGTACTCTCAACCATTGTATTAACCTCAATTCGAGCAGCGATTTAAGATGCCGCTTTAAACTTTAATATTGCATAGTTTAAAGTAAATTAGTTTAAAATACGTTAAGATTACAAAAAACTAATTGGATCGATATCTATTTGAATTCTAATGTTTTTTGGTGGTTTTTGGAAAATTATCCAACGTTTTATGACACAATTTAATATTTTTTTCTTCGACGTTTTTAGCAAAAATCTCCATCTACTTCTCCCCCTAAGAAGAAAGATTGGAGATGGTGCTGGACCAAAGACTTCTACATTAGTCGGACGGTTCTTCCACATGTCCTTTGCGACTTTTTCGGTTAATTTTTTATTTGTTCCAGAAATTATAATAGAAGCAAATCGCGCATACGGCGGAGTTCCATTTTTTTTACGCAATTCCGCTTCTAGTTCTATAAATTCATCCGGATTATTCGACTGTAATGCTTTGTATAGCGAGTGATTAGGATTAAACGTTTGTATGAATATTATCCCTGGTTTTTCGGCTCTTCCTGCTCTTCCCGCAACTTGATTTATTAATTGGTACGCTTTTTCGGAAGATCGCGGATCCGGTCCGTTCAGCCCAAGATCTCCATCAATTATCCCAACCAATGTAATATTCGGAAAATGATGTCCTTTGGCTAGAATTTGAGTGCCTATTATAATATCCACATCGTTATTCAAAATATTAGAAAATAATTGAGACGTATTATTCGAAATCGTATCAGAAGAAGCCATCTCAATGCGGGTACTTTCAGGTAATTTACTTTTTAATTCGCTATAAATTCTTTCGATTCCGGGACCAAACTGTATATAACTATTTTCTTCTCCGCAATTCAGACATTTCGATGGAATTTCTATTTTATGATTACAATAATGACATACCAGCCTATCGATACTTTTGTGATACACAAGCAATATAGAGCAATTCGGACAGGAAATTTTTTCTCCGCATGATTTACATAAAGTAATAGGAGAATATCCGCGTCTATTTATATAAATTAGGCACTGCTCACCTTTAGATACCGTTTTTTTTATTTCTGTCAGGAGATATGGAGAGACAAAGCCATCAAGTTTGTTCTGCCTCATATCTATAAGCTTTATCTGAGGCATTTGAGAAACTCCAAACCGTTTTTCTATAGAGATATATCCGTATTTTCCGCTTCGCGCGTTTAAATAACTTTCTAAAGACGGAGTTGCGGAAGACAGAATTACTGGAATTTTTTGTAAATGTCCTCGAACGATAGCCATATCCCGCGCATTATAAAAGCCGCCTTCTTCTTGCTTGTAAGAATGATCATGTTCTTCGTCAACCACGATTATCCCGAGATTTTGGAAAGGAAGAAAAAGAGCAGATCTCGTTCCTATAATTATACAGGACTCTCCAGAAATGGCTTTTAACCAGGCTAATTTTCTATTTCTAGGTGTTGCATTTGAATTCCAAATAATCGGCTCGAATCCGAAATATTTTTTTATACGTTCGGAAATTTGAACAGTCAGAGCTATCTCTGGAAAGAGAATTAGAGCCTGTTTTTCCTCTTCGATGACGTTTTTTAGAGCTGATAAGTATACTTCAGTTTTTCCTGAGCCGGTAACTCCTCTTAATAAAAAGGGTTTAGCGCCATTTTGAAGTATTTTTTTATATGCGCAGGCTTGAGATTCATTCAATTCTATATCGGAAGCTGAACTAACAGTTCCACTAGAGCGACACGCACTTTTTTTACTGCTAAAAACTGTTTTTTCAGAAAGAAACATCTTCAAAACATTTCCTCGCGGAATCAATGTGTAATTTGCCACCCACTCCAGGAAATCGCAATTGATTTTTCCTATATTAAAACCGGAATCTTTAGAAATTATTTTCAATTTTTTCTCAAAAAACAGTTGCTCGTCGGTAATAATACCAATTAAATTAAGTCTTCCGAGAGGAATCTCCACAATTTCTCCTCTTTCTAGCTCTCTATCAAAAGAATATAAGAAAGAATTATCGAAAGACCCGACTGGCAGAACTGAAAACTGACTCATACATTATTTTCCTTAATTCATGAGATAAAAACAATAAAAATATTTTTTTAACCTCGTCTTAATAAAATCACGGTAGAAGCTATGTAGCTAGAAGGGATTTTGAATAGATGGTTCGCATTGATAACGTATTTTATGTTGGAGAATTGTCAGAATTGCAAATAAATGCCTTTGTCTATAATAATATTCTGGGGGGGGGGGGGATGGTCCATCTATTACCTGAAATATCCGCGCTTCTGTGGAATTGTAGATTGGCAATCCGGACCAACAATTTAGGAAAAGTTTTATATAAATTTGCTCCATTCCTTGCAAATGAGGCAGAATAATGATACGGAAATTCCTCGAATCTTTGCTTCTTAAAAAAAATAATCTTCGGAAAAACCATGGATATGTGATGATTCTGGTGGCCGTGTCGATTCCGATATTCCTCTTTGCCATTGATTATTCAATCAAAAAAAATAAGCAAAGTCATACTCATGTAACGCAGAAGATCGCAGCGTACGCGGTTGGAGAAGCAGTTATTAAGAAATATCAACCAGGAAAAAAATGGAGCGACCAAATTAAACTCGTTTACTCATTCGCTACGCAAGCCCTTAACGATAAGGGATTCGTTTTAGTCAAGAACATGATTATTCCCACTTTATCTATCTCCGTAAAGAGCTACGATATCAACATGTATCCTCTGAAACAGAGTGAAGTCTATTTTTATGCTTCATCGTACGGCTTACTTAACGGTTATCCCCTGTCTTCGCATGCTTTATCACACGAAGATACTCTTTTTTGTGATAAACCTCCTTTTAGGCAGAATGTTTCCGGTAACGACATCATTCTTACTGCGTATACAACCCAACAAAGAAGTGATGCGTATAATGTCGTATTTTCCGATCCGAATGATGAGATAAACAAACAAAAAATGGAATTATCATTGGACCGATCAAACTGTCGCATAAAATGTGACTGTAAATGCTTGCAAAAGAAGGTATACGCTTACCCTCCAAAATGTAACGTTGATATTGTTATGACTTTGCCAACAAACGATGATATAAATCAATCGATTCCGGAAATTTCAGCAGCATATCAGAATTTTTTAGAGGAAGATTTCCTTCATGCAAATGGAGTTGCTGTTGGACTTGTTCCATATTCCGGAAAAATCTCAATTTCCAAGCAGCAAAGTGATTGGATTACAGAACCTGCAATGGAGGATACTCCAACAATTTCCAATAAGCTTTATATAAAACAGGCAGCGCTTTACGGATCAGAAGGTAAGTGCGGCAGCCCTCTCAGTTTTGGTTATTATTCTAAAAATGCTCTGCCTCTTCTGCATATACCAATCATGGCGCGATACGGAAGCCGAGAAGATTACAATGGCGTACCGATTTATACCGGATACGATATGTTATTATCGACAGATAATCCGCTAATTTCTCCGTTTCACGGATTCAGACGTGCGAATCTCAATCCTTGCTACTTAGGATATTGTAACTTCTTATCAGGAAAGTGCGAAAAAGAATGCACAACCTTTCTGCCGAATCCCTTTTTCATCACGGAACTCACCGATGATCTTCAGGGTGTAATAAATGATCTAAACATTATAGGACCAGTGATAGACGATTTGTATAATCGCTCCAATTTTGTGTTTCTTGCTGTGCTTTTTTCTCATATTTTACTGAAAGATTGGACCGCATATCCTTCTACCAATATAAAGGAGTTAGGGAAATTTGTCCATCCGCCAAGAACGGAAAAGAAAAAGGCTGTAATTTTGTTAGTAAACGAGCCTGATCGCTTTGAACCTAACGAATTGACCTACCTCGGATTTGACAACGACTTCTCAGAAATCCCTATGATCGAATCTGACTGCATCAGGTTCGACATCGATTACTCAGATACTTCACGAAAATTCGCCAACGGATCATCATATGACGGCATAATTATGGG
>JAIRMQ010000005.1 GCA_031258575.1 Holosporaceae bacterium
AAATTGATGGTGTTGCGATTTATCTTCAATAATTTACTCGCCGAACTGGCAATAATATCTTCGCAAAAACATAAAATAATCCGACGTATCTTATGCGCACTTAACCGACTGAATTTCAATATGTTTCATCCTAACCAGCATCATTTTGCTAGTCAAGAGCCAAAAATAATATATAAAACTTTAAAAAACAATTTTATCTAGTACATTAAAACCAAAACTGAAATATGCGATTCCGTAAAGTAATGTTACTTTCCGAAAATTTTTTGTAGACTTATTAAACCGCTTATTGTATAAGCCATTGTATAAACTCTAGAGCATGAGGTTCGTTGACATTGAAATTATCTACTTTATCCCAAGAATTTGACAATAAGAAGCTCGGCTTCTGGGAAGCCATAAGGAATCTTCCTAAAGGCGTTTGTGCAGTTTCGTTATTCGGATTTTTTCTGGGAATATCTACTACTATGGTATATAGCCAACTTGGTTTATTTTTAAAAAATGAAATAGGACTATCAACCGCAGAAATCACTCTTTTAGACGGTATAGTCGAATGCATAGCATTCGTAGTTCGGGTATTCTCTGGTCCAATAAGTGATTTTTTGGGAGAAAGAAAGACTATTCTTTACGTAGGCTGTCTTTTTACTCTTGTGGGAAGGTCTTTAATCGCCACGGCCAGTTCTTGGCTCACTGTTGTATTTATTCAATCGGCAGAAAGACTCGGAAATGGAATACAAGCTACTCCGCGAGACGCTTTGATAGCCGATTTAAGTCCTCAAGAATTTCGTGGAAGATCTTTTGGTTTTACTAGGTCGGCTAAAACCCTTGGTAGTTTACTAGGAAACGTAATTGCAGTGTTGCTTATGTATCTTCTTTATGAAAATTATAGAATGGTTTTTTTTTGCTCAACTGTTCCTGTGATTATCGCTATTTTTTGTTTATCTAAGATCAAAACCCCGAATAAAATAAAAGGAATTGGTAACGAAAACAGAAAAATGGAAAATCCATTTAAGAAGAAATATTTAAAGTCCCTAGACAGTACCTTCTGGAAAATAATAGCCCTGGCTTTAATTTTTGAGATGGGGCATTTCTGCGAGCACGCTTTTTCTTTGTATGCCAACACTTTTGCGTCCGCAACAATGTCAAGTACCGTTAGTTCATTCGTTAGCCTTGGACAAGTGTTGATGTCTTTCACAATTGGATTCCTAGCCGATAAATACGGAAAAAGAAAATTAATTGCGGTATGTATGGCTTGCATGATAATAGCTAACGTTTCGTTTATTTCGGCAAAGTACATCGGGAGCTATCCTCTTATCAATATTTATATTGGCTCATTTTTATGGGGAGGTCAAATGACGGCTGTCCAAGGACTTTTTCTCTCATTGATTAGTGAGGTGGTTGATTATCGTCTAAGAGCGACAGCGATGGGGATATATTTCCTAATGCTTGGAGTGGCTTATTTCTCCGCATCAACTATTGCAGGAAGAATTTGGGATACTTTTGGCGTGTCATATACTTTTCTTTACAGCGCAGGGTTTTCGTTAATTGCGCTTTGCTTACTACGAGTATTAGCGCCTAAAAGTGTAGCTTCAATTAACAATGAATGATATTTTTTAAAACTCCGAGTTTTTGGTATAGAAAACCAAATTTCCTCCAGAAATTACTATTAAAACCTATCTCCCAACTTTATCAATGTATTTCGGAAAAAAATTATCGAAAAAAATATAAATACAAAAGCAAGTTCCGCGTTATTGCTATAGGAGGAATGACAGTTGGAGGATCTGGAAAAACGCCTGTAGTTGAGTCCATTTGTAATATCATAAAATCGAATAAACAGACAGTTGCTGTACTGAGTAGAGGTTTTGGAAGATCATCAAAAGAAACTTTGGAAGTAAACAACCTGAGTCATTCTTACAAAGATGTTGGAGACGAAGCGTTAATGCTTTCTCGTTCCGTTCCTGTTTATGTTGGAAAAGATAGGGAGAAAAGCGCTAAATTGGCTGAATTAAAGAAATTTGACTTCTTAATTCTAGATGATGGTCTTATGCAAAGATCCTTAAAACCAGATATAAGATTAGTTGTAATAGATGCACAACAGGGATTGGGGAATGGAGAACTTTTTCCTCTTGGCCCCAATCGTCTAAATTTTTCCTTAATAAATGATGATATTGAAGGCGTAATAATTCTGAATGGAAATATCGACTTTATGCTAGAGAAAATTCCTGTTTTTCATGGAGATTTCCAATACGATTTTTCGCAAATTAAGGAAAGAATTTTAGTTTTCTGTGGTTTAGGTCATCCAGAGAAATTTTTCAATGCTTTATCTTCTTTTAGTATCGCGAAAAAAGTTGTTTTTCCAGATCATTACCCGTTCTCCGAAGAAGATATTCAGAAGCTAATCAGCGAATCGAAATCTTTAGAAGCTACGTTGGTAACCACCGAAAAAGATTTGGTCCGCATACCATTAAAATATCAGTCGTTAATTTCCACAGTTCCTATCAGCATAAAATGGAAAGAAAACGATGCACTTCTTAAATTTTTTTCGCGTGAAGGTTAAAAATAGTATTTGCAATCGACTAAAAAACACGATCGACTAAAAAAATTTAGAATTCCTATTTTCAATTGGACAAAAAAGAGCTAATATATCAATAATATAGGCTGGAGTAATCATGAAAAGATGTACTTTTAAAAAGGGTGAATATGTTGTGTATCCGGCTCATGGTGTAGGTATCGTCAAAGGTTTTGAAGAGCAAGATATATCCGGAGTTTACTTGAAAATGATAGTGATTTCGTTTGATAAGGACAGAATGATCGTAAAGTTGCCTCTAAATAGCTTGAATCAAAAAATTCGGAAGCTATGCTCCCAAAAAGAGATGCAAGAAGCTATTAATTGTCTGAAAGAACCATCTAAAACAAAGAAAATAATGTGGAGTCGTAGAGCTCAAGAATATGAGGCAAAAATTAATTCTGGAGTTCCGATGTCAATCGCGCAAGTGGTAAGAGATTTGCATCGAACCGCTACTCAATCTGAACATTCTTATAGTGAACGTCAGATTTACCAAGAGGCACTTGATAGATTACTCAAAGAATATGCCGCAGTTACGCAGATCAATGAAAAGCAAGCGATGGAAGATCTAGAAAAAGCTTTTACTGCAGCGTAGGACGGAAAAATAATATATTTTTATATCTAGGCTCGGTGAAGATTCGGTTTTAGTATACTTCGCCGTTTATAATACTTTTAACGGTTATTTCTTTTTTTCAGAATTCATAGAACCTACAACTAGATTTCCATATTTTTTTTTATCGTTTTCAATCATTTTGTCAATTTCTTCTAGAGTAGGAACATTAAATAGTTCGCCAAATTCAAAATCATATTTTGTCGGGAAAAGTATGTTTTTTGCCCCTCCAGAATCTTCTGTTAACTCGCCTACGAGAACCCTGTCTCCTACTTCATAGAGATCGATTCGAATTAACGGAAAAGGTTTGGATAATTTTTCCGCTATCTCAATCATTTTAGTTAAATTCTTAGGTGCCAGAATCAGATTCTGATTATGCCTCGAAAATGTAACAGGATACCTTTTCCATCCAGGAACCGAGTAAAGAGAGAACGTTTTATAATTAACATCACACGTATCTTCTCTATCACAGAAACAGCAATATGCTAAAAATGCTTTTCCATATGAACAAAAGAACTTATAGTCGATAAGTTTTTTAGCTTCATTCTGTGGATCTAAATATTCTTCTGCGATAATTCGTTTTCCTCCTAGGGCAAATTCATCGACAAAGGGAATTTTGCAAAACTCTTCTAACTGCCGAGTTATTTTTGCAATATCGATCTTGCTTTTATCTCGCACAATGATAACTTGCCTTCCGCAATGACCTCTAATGGTTTTCAAGACAAATTGTTCTGGTAATAAGTTCCATTCTATATTATTCGGCTGGTCCCAAACGCCAAGCAATTTTACTGTGTGTTCCTCCCCAACAACTTTAGAAACATACTTTTTGGCGAGATATTTATTACCAATTTGCAACATTACAGGAGATTTTTGAAAGTAATTATCGAAAATATAAGCGATTTTATCGTTCAAAGTACGCGGATTCTTATAGTCGGGAAGATATTCTCCGCCTTTCAATAAGAAAGCTAATTCTCTTCTTCCGGGCTGACAGCAATTAAAAAGTGCATTATTCTCTTGAAGCCCTCTAATCCAGCTATAATCAGCTGATCTATTTTTATGCTCAAAGAAAAAAAATGCGATGTAAAATCCTGAACCGAAAGAAACAATAGTCGTTATTGCTATACTCAGAATTTTTCTTATCTTATTCGTTATCTGCAAAATATTTCCTTTATTAAAAGTATCGTTAAAATACAAAAACCTCCAGACCACTTCAAATATTTTTTTAAACTTAACTGGATGTCTTACTTCTTTATAGTTATATAAATTAACACAAAAGAATTTGAGTTATAAGGAAGAGAAAAGAGTCAAGCTATTCATTTACTTTTTTTCTAAAAAAAATGTGTTAATAACTTGTTAGCTAAAATAGATACTAAGAAAATTATGAATAACGATCAGATGAAGTTAACATTGTATCAACAAATAAAGCATTTTTTATTTTCAGGCATTAACTGTTTATTAACCATGAATTAACAACATATGAAAATTGTCTATTTAAAAAAATACAAAGAATTAACATAAATCTCATACCAACATATTCATCATAGATATTGAAATGTTATAGTTACTAATGTAAACAATTAAATCATCGGGGTGTGGCGCAGTCCGGTAGCGCGTCTGCTTTGGGAGCAGAATGTCGGAGGTTCAAATCCTCTCACCCCGACCATTTGCTTACAAATACTTAACATGTTATTTTGTATTATCGCGGTTTGTATGAAAAACGGGTGGATATGTTTAGATAAGCCGAAAGGCATCTCATCTAACAAAGCAATGATCAAGCTACGGAAAATTCTGAAAAGCAATACTGGATACATTGGTACTTTGGATCCATTTGCTACTGGAGTTCTCCCAATAGCTATAGGAGAAGCGAGAAAATTCATAAGATTTCTTGAGGAATCCGAAAAAACATATGTCTTCGAGATTGTCTTTGGAAAAACTACAGACACGTTAGACAAAAATGGAATAATAGTAAACTCAACTTCCAACATTCCAGGTAAAAACAGAATTTTGGAAGTCCTAGGTGAATTTGAAGGTGAGATAGAGCAAATTCCACCAGTGTTCTCGGCAATAAAAATAAACGGAATAAGAGCATGTGATAGAGTACGCAAGGGGGAAGTATTGGAAATTCCATCAAGAAAAGTAAATATTTTTGCTATCAAAATGGTTGATGAAGATTTGGAAGACAATTCATCTGCAATCTTTAAAGTAACGTGCTCAAAGGGAACATATATTAGAAGTTTAGCTAGAGATATCGCTGAGAAATTAGGATCTTTAGCATATGTTGAAAGTTTGAAAAGAATAAAGTCAGGTTTTTTTTCAATAAAAAGTGCGATACCACTAGAAAAATTATTAGAAATAGAATATACTAAAATCATAGATGATTTCATTGTTCCTATAGAAAGTCCGCTGGACGACATCCCGGCTTTGTATCTAGAAAGCAATGTGATTGCTAGCCTGAAGAATGGACTCCATGTGTTCATTCAGGACAGAAGAGAAATAATCGTTAGTATTTTTGATGCGATTTCTAGGAAGTTCTGTGGTATAGGAGCTGTATTTAGTGGTGGTTTCGTAAAACCAGTCAGAATGTATTTTGATAATTAAGGAGAAGATGTCGATGATCAACAAAAAAGAGACAATAGAAAAGTTTGCCACTCACAGTGGAGATACTGGATCTCCAGAAGTGCAAGTAGCCATTCTAACAGCAAGAATAAGCCTTCTTGGTGAACATACCGATACTCATGTAAAGGATTTTCATTCCAAACGTGGTCTTCTTGCCATGGTAAGTCGAAGAAGAAAGCTCTTGGACTACCTAAAAAAAGTAAGTCAGAATAGGTATTTGAAATTAATTAAAGAATTAGGTTTAAGAAAGTAAGTTGGAGAAAATTGTGGTATTTAAACAAGAAATTATGTGGGGAGGTAGGCCTCTATCAATTGAAAGTGGTCGTTTCGCGAATCAAGCTACCGGATCCGTTATCGTAAAATACGGAGAAACAATAGTGCTGTGTACGGTAGTCGCTGATAAAAAGCCTAGTGAAGAAATGGGCTTTTTCCCTCTTACTGTAAATTATGTGGAAAAAGCATATTCGGCAGGAAAATTTCCTGGAGGATTTATAAAAAGAGAGGGACGCCCTTCTGAAAGAGAAACGTTAATATCAAGACTGATAGATAGGCCAATTCGTCCGCTATTTCATAAAAACTTCAGAAACGAGACACAAGTTATTTGTACAGTTCTTAGTTTTGATGGAGAAAATGATACGGATGTAATATCTGTGATAGGAACTTCGGCTGCGCTATCAATTTCGGGTATTCCATTTTTTGGCCCTATAGCGGGGGCTAAAATAGGCTATGAAAATGGCGAATTCATTCTTAATCCAAAAAATGGTCATGAATCGGATTTAAACTTGATAATAGCTGGTTCTAAAAATGCGATTTTAATGGTTGAGTCTGGAGCAAACGAATTATCAGAAGAAGATATGCTTTTAGCATTGAAATTTGGGCATGAATCCTTTCAACCTGTCATAGATCTGATAGATAAGTTAGTCAAAAAGTGCGCAAAAGATCCATGGAAAGTTCCGGAGTCAGACGAGATTTTGCAACAAGCTATCTCTGGTATTTCAAAGAAGTTTTTAAAAGACATAGAAAAAGCTTACAAAGGTGCTTGTAAATCAGATAGAAATGCTGCGCTTTCGGATGTGATGATTACTATAAAAGAGTATTTTACTGAAAAAGAAAAATTTACAGAAAAAATACTTGAGGAAGCCTTTTTTGAAGTATGCTCTAACTTTGTTAGAGGAAAAATACTTACGACTGGTACTCGTATAGATGGAAGAGGAACCACGGATATTAGAGATATAGACGTAGAAGTTTCTGTGTTACCAAGGGTTCATGGATCTGCAGTATTCCAGAGAGGAGAGACCCAAGCTATGGTTATAGCGACTCTTGGAACTTCTCAGGACGAGCAAATAGTTGATTCGATTGCTGGCGAATATAAAGAGAGATTTTTGCTGCACTATAACTTTCCTCCGTTTTCTGTTGGAGAGATAGGTCGTTTTGGATCTCCGGGCAGAAGAGAAATAGGACATGGAAAGTTAGCGTGGCGTTCTATATGTCCGGTAATTCCATCGAAAGAAGAGTTCCCATATGCTTTAAGGATTGTATCGGAGATTTTGTCCTGTAATGGGTCTTCCTCAATGGCAACGGTATGTGGATCCTCTTTAGCGTTAATGGATGCGGGAGTTCCTCTGAAAAACGCTGTTGCTGGTATAGCTATGGGGTTAGTTATGGAGAATGAAAAGTATGAGATCCTCAGTGACATAATGGGAGAGGAAGATTCTATAGGGGATATGGATTTCAAAGTTGCAGGTACAAAAAATGGTATCACTGCTCTTCAAATGGATATCAAAGTAACTGGCGTAACGTTTGAAATCATGAAAAAGGCCGTGGATCAAGCGAAAAAAGGACGGCTGCATATTCTGGAAGAAATGTCGAAAGGGATAAAGACTCATAGAAACGAATTGAACGAGAATGCTCCTAAAATGACCAACATAATAATACCAAAAGATAAAATAAGAGAGGTTATAGGATCTGGAGGAAAAGTAATTCGTGAAATCATTGATAAAACAGGCGCTAAGATAGATATAGACGACGATGGGAACGTTTCTGTTTCTGCACAAAACGCAACATCGATGGAAAATGCAATTTGCATGATCAAAGGAATCGCCATAGATCCTTTAAGCGGCACAGTTTATAGAGGGAAAGTTGTAAAAATTATGGATTTCGGAGCATTTGTTAATTTTTATGGAAATAAAGAAGGATTGGTCCATATTAGTGAAATGTCGGATAAGCGAGTAGAAAAAGTAACGGATATAATGAAAGAAGGCGATGAAATATCAGTTAAATTTCTTGGATATGATAACAAAGGTCGTGCAAAATTAACGATGAAGTTCTAAAAAGACCATAATTGCTGATGTAGGATTTTTATATTGTAATTTTAGTGTATTGTTTATGAGAAAAAAGTGGTAGAGAAAATAAAAGTACCTGGCAGTCAGACAGTCAATGGTACCGTATGGGTTTCCGGTGCTAAAAATGCAGCTCTTCCGCTTTTAGCTGCTTCGTTGCTTTCATCCGACGGAATGGAGCTTCGCAACGTTCCGCCTTTGCTTGATATAGATACAATGTTGGATCTATTGACTCAGCTCGGAGTTATTTGTTCGATTACTAAGAATTCCCCGTGGGCTAATTCGATAAAGTTAAAAACAGACTCTTTATATAATTTTACGGCTCCTTACGAAATAGTAAAAAAAATGCGTGCTTCTATTCTAGTTTTGGGGCCGTTATTAGCAAGATTAGGTAGATGTTGCGTATCTCTTCCTGGAGGATGCGCGATAGGGGTGAGACCGATTGATTTACATTTAAAAGGGCTGAAAGCTTTAGGCGCAGAAATAGACCTTAAAGATGGGTACGTATATGCTAAAGCAATTAAAGGACTAAAAGGAGCCGATTTCCGATTTCCGATTGTGACTGTAACGGGTACGGAAAATATTATGATGGCTGCGACTCTTGCCGATGGGGTTACGGTGCTAGAAAATGTAGCGCGCGAGCCAGAGGTTGTTGATCTTGCGAATTGTCTAAATAGTATGGGAGCAAAGATTTCGGGTCAGGGCACAGATGTTATTGAAATAAAGGGAGTTAGCAATCTTGGCGGGGCAAAATACAGCGTAATTCCAGATAGAATTGAAGCAGGAAGTTATGCAATAGCAGCTGGAATTACCGAAGGAAGAGTCGATTTAATTGGTGGAAATTTTAGGAATGTACTTCAATCCTTTATAGATAAAATGGAAGAAATAGGATTAATATTCTCAGATATAGAGAATGGAATTCACGTAGAAAGTAGTGGAAAATTGTTATCTACTAGTGTATGTACGTCTCCTTATCCTGGATTCCCGACAGATTTACAAGCGCAGACTATGTCTTTGCTTTGCTTAGCTGAAGGAGAATCTGAAATTACAGAAAATATTTGGGAAAATAGGTTTATGCATGCAGCAGAACTTATGAGAATGGGAGCTAGTATATCAGTATCAGGGGCTAAAGCGCATATAAAAGGCGTAAAACAATTAACAGGTGCTTCAGTAATGGCAACGGACTTGAGAGCATCTTTCGGTCTTATCACTGCGGCTTTATCAGCATCTGGTGACACGACAATTGACAGAGTATATCATATAGACAGAGGTTATAGTTGCCTAGAGGAAAAGTTTAAGGGATGTGAGATAACGTTAGAGAGAGTAAAGGGAGGATGATATGGAAGCTGTAAGTGAAGATAACTTTGAAACTGAAGTCTTAAAAAATGATTTTGCAGTGGTAGATTTTTATGCAGATTGGTGCGGGCCGTGTCGGATGATTTCTCCTATACTAGATGGAATTCAATCGGACCTTAATGTAAAAATTGTAAAAGTTAATATTGATGAAAGTCCTAATATTGCCTCGCAATATGGAGTTATGAGTATCCCTACTCTGGTTATATTCAAAAATGGAGAGAAAATGTCGACTAATGTTGGAGCAGCATCAAAGGCTAGAATAGTTGATTGGATTGAATCTTATAAATAAACCTCTTAAGTGAAAGATTTTTCTAAAAATGTTCCACGTGAAACGTTGGAGAAATTTAGAGTTTATCGGGAGCTCCTTGTAAAATGGCAAAAAGCCATAAATTTAGTTTCACGTGGAACATTAAATGATGTTTGGAGCTGCCATATTAATGACAGTCTTCAAATAGTTCCCTATATAACCGCGAGAAAAGTTTTGGATATCGGATCTGGAGCTGGTTTCCCAGGAATGATTTTAGCGATGATAGGAGGATTTGATGTCATATGCGTTGATTCAGATAAACGAAAAACAATTTTTCTTGAGGAAGTTGCTCGGCTTACAAAAACATGTGTTACAGTAATAAACGACAGAGTAGAAAACCTAACTAATTTAGATGTTGGTGTTATTTGTGCAAGAGGATTCTCAAATTTATCCAATCTTGTTGAAATAATAAATAGTTTTAAGTCATCTCCAATAGGTGTTTTTTTAAAAGGAACAAAGGTAAAAGGCGAAATTGAAGATGCTTCTACTTTATTTGATTTTAGATACGAATTACATGATGTAGATCCAAGTAAAAAAATTATAGTAATCAATTCGGTAACGAGGAAAAATGCAATATAAGATTCCTGGGTGTAGTAATTTTATAGAGCGGATAGTGGATATTCTTCAGAATCATCCTCGTGTTGAATATATTTTCCTTCCAAATGCTAATATTTGCAATGAGATAAAAAAAAGACTGATAAACAAAGGTGATATTATTCTTCCGAAATTGATTTCGATTTCCGATATAATACCATTCGATAGTATGAAGATTGTCTATATCTTGATTGGTTTTCTGAGATCAAAATATAATGACGTTCCGCTTTATACATTATATAAAATTGCTGTTAGTCTTTCTTTGTTTATAAAAGAATTGATTTTGAATAATGTTGACATTGGAATGATTAAAGCTCCATCTGAATTTTGTAAATATTTGACTTATATAGAAGGTTTAATACATAGTTCTATTAGTGTTCCTGAAATGAAGAGGATCCTGGATCTGATGCAACGAAAAAAGGAATTATTTCTAAAGTCTATAAAAAACAAATGCATTGCAACTATTTGCATTGATGATAACTACTGGAAACCTCTTTTAGGGATTGCGAATGAGAATGGAATTGCTATTTTTTGCGATGGTTGTAATGAGGATTTTCCTGATAATACAATCGAACTAATGGAATTTTCTTCGCAGTTTGATGAAGGATTCGGCATTGCTTTGATTATAAAAAAAGCTATTTTAGAGCAAAAGACAGTTTTAGTGGTTTCAAGCGATGCTGACTTGAACTTAATCGTTAAATCCGAATTAAATTATTTAATTGCAGATGATTTCTGTTCTATGAAGAATACTTTGTTGGAATTTCTGGTCATTAATATGCTTGAAAAGCAATATGAATGCTGTTCCGTGATAAAGGTTATCAAACAAATTAACTTTCAAATGGGATTACGAATCGAATCTTTTTTTAGGAATCTCAGAACAGTTCCTAAGAATTTTTTTGATGCTTTCAATCTATATCTTAAAAAAGACTCGCAGTTTATGGAAATTATAGATACAATGCATTCAATTTCACTTGAATCATCAGGCGGTAAGTCATTCTCGGAATGGATGGCAATTTATCGCAATTTATTGAGTTTATTAGGAACGACAAACACATTAGACCTTACCAATATAGATACTAAAAAAGTTTCCTTAGAAGAATTTTGTGTTTTTTTAAAGAATCTTATATCACAAAAAAGCGAGACCATTGCTCCTAATGTAACGTTTTTAACTCCTATGAATGCGTGTTTTTTAGAACCGGATCTTGTTATTATCGCGGATGCAAAAGAAAAATCGCTGTCATCCACTGAGAATAATTGCTGGATTCCAGAGTTTTTACTCAAAAATTTCGGCATGAAATCCACAGTTGATGAGAATAAGCTTCTACGACAAGCATTTGATTTTTTAGTTAGAAAGAAGCACGTGATAATCACAGAATCTTCTTTAATAAAAAGAGAAAAGCTTCAGAGATATAAATATCTGAGCAAATTAATTATAGATTTGGGTGTAAAAAAAACAAATTGGATTAATGATGTTATCAAAAATGTCAGAAAATCATATAAACCAGAAATAATAAAATTCGAAAAACCGGTTGTTCCTATTAATGTCTGCCCCAAAAATTTTTGGGTATCTGATTTGGAAATGTTAATTAGAAATCCATATGCTTTTTATGCTAAAAAGATTCTAAAATTAAGTGAAGCTAATCGAATCAACGAACCTAACCGTGGAGATTATATACACAAAGTACTTGAAAAGTTTATAAAAACCGCGAAAGATAAAACAAATATTAAGGAGCTAAAAAGAATCTCGAAAGAGGTTTTAGAGAACGCTTGGATACAGCCATCCTATTTTGGAATATGGTATTTTCGTTTAGATAAGATTCTTTCTTTTGCAGTACGAAATATACAAAATGTTAGTAAATGCTATGCGGAAGTTTCAGGGGATTTCTCTATAAAATTATCGGAAACTTGCGAAGTTAAGATATCATGTCGCGTTGATAGGGTAGACGTAGATACAGACGGAAATATTTCTATAGTAGATTATAAAACCGGCCAAGTTCCTACCAGATCGCAAATTTTTAGCGGGCAAAGCGTACAGTTACCTATTGCATCCATTGTAGCTTCTAAGGGAGGTTTTCTATTGGAGAAGACCACTGTAAGAGAATTATCCTTCTGGAAATTAGGTTCTCATAATGGAGGGAAAATTATTTCTATTTCCAGGAATGAGGATGAAATTCAACTTTTAAACGATACAACTGAAAAAATGCTAGAAAAATTGGTTACTCAGAATTGTTACGATGTTATTGTCAGTTCTGTATATGACAATCCATATGTACATCTTTCAAGAATAAAAGAACTAAATTATGCTTAAAGAAACCAATGATATTTCTGCATCAATGTGGATTTCCGCGTCTGCAGGAACGGGAAAGACTAAAAGTTTAATAGATAGAATTATAGCTCTTCTACTGAATAACGTAAAACCATCTAAAATTCTTTGTTTGACATATACTAATGCTGCTGCCTCAGAAATGTTAGCAAGATTATCCGATTATTTATTGAGATTCAAACAGATTTCAGAAAATGATCTTAAAATAGAATTATCTAATATTGGATTTGAAGAATCACTTATGGGAACAGCTAAAAAATTGTACGATAGAAGCATAAATGAGGAGTGGGTTTCTATTCAAACGATTCACAGCTTTTGTTTCGACTTAATCAAAAAATTTCCAATGGAAACCGGTTTGTTTCCGGGGATAAAACTATGCGACAATTATTATCAGCAGCAACTAATAAGAGAGTCTATAAAAGAAGTCTTATCGGACGAAAAATATGAATCATCTTGGCAGATTATTTCTGAATATACAACTGATATTTCAGATTTTGTTATAAACTACACTATGGATGTTAAGCGTTTTGTAGATAAAATTGGAAATTTCAAGCAGCATTACGCTGATTTTTTCAATGTCGATAGTCATATAATGGATCAGGATGATAAAAAAATAGACGAAATATTGATTCCTTCATTGCTTGGTAAAAATTACAGAGAAATTTTTTCGGAATTGGCGCAGATTTTATTTAACGGTGGAGCAAGCGATAGGAAATCTGCGAAAATTTTGCAAGAAAATGCGATTGATCTGACTGAAGAATTAATAGAAGTATTCATTACGGAGCGAGGAACGATTCGTGCAAGGTTATGTAGTAACGCCATTTCTGATCCTGGTTTTTTAGATCATATAAAAAACGTAGCGGTTAAAATATTGGAATTTTGGAATCTTAAAAAACGATATATTTCCGGGAAAGTTAATATCGCTTTTTTTGAAATTATCGAGAAGATACTCGATAAATTTCAAAAGAAAAAGATAGCTAATCATCTTTTAGATTTTAATGATCTTATTCTGTTTTCGTTATCTCTGTTAGAAAATATCGATTTGGTAAAATACAAAACAAATGGTGGAGCAGATCATATATTGATAGACGAGGCTCAGGATACTTCTCCAGAGCAATGGGAAGTTATAAAAGCTATTACTGGAGATTTATCGAGTAAAACGATTTTTGTCGTTGGAGATGAAAAACAATCGATATATTCCTTTCAAGGAGCGGATATTAAATTTTTCAGTAAAGTGCATAGTTATTTTGAGAAAAATGCGTATTACAGTGGAAAAAAAATTCATAATTTGGAGCTTAGTAAATCATATAGAACAACCGGGAATATTCTTTCGTTTGTGGATGAAGTTTTTTCGGAAAAATTTCATAAAGTTCGCCATTCAACAGTGCGTAATTCTGAATCTGGAGTGGTTGAGATAATTGATCTTTTCGAAGATGATTCAGAAATGCTTCAAGATCAAAACACGAGTAACAAAACTTCTGATTACATAGCTTCGTTCATCAAAAAAATGATTGTTGAGAAAGTACTGGTGGAATCAAGAAACCGCGCCGCTCAACCATCTGATTTTTTAATTTTATTTCAACACCGCAATATGCAGGTTATGAAAAGTATAGTTCGTGCTTTAAAGGAAATAAATATTCCAGTAAGTGGTGTTGATCGAGTACTTTTAAAAGATGAACTAATCGTTGAGGATTTAATTTCTTTAGCGGAATTTGCTATTTTTCCGCTTGACGATTTAATGTGCGCTCGAGTTCTAAAGTCTCCGATTGTTGGTATAACAGAAAGTGATCTGCAAAAAATTTGCTTAGATAGGGGAAATAATCATCTTTGGGATTATTTAAAATCTATTGATTGGCCATTTGGCAAATTAGAGGATTATGTCGATAAAGCTCTCAAACTATCTGCCTATGATTTTTTCATTTACGTTTTAAATAACGGAGCCAAAGAAAAATTTATTGGTCGATTAGGAGAGAAGTGTCTTGATCCTCTATATGAATTTCTCGAATTAGCTTTGGAACATGACACATCTTTGCAGCTTTTTATAGAATGGTTCCATTCTTTCGAACATGAGATTAAGAGAGATTCATCTTCTCACGAAAATGCGGTAAAACTTATGACAGTTCACGCCTCGAAAGGTTTGCAATCTCCTTTTATTATTTTAGCTGATAGCCATTTTGTAAAAAACAAAAACAAAAAGATTTTAAGAACAGAGGAAGGAAATCTTTTTTGGGATTTTTCGGAAAATTACAGAACAGAAGCTATAACAAAAATGTATTCGGTTCAAAAACAAGCTGATTATGAAGAGTTTTATCGATTGCTATACGTTGCGATGACTAGAGCTGAAGATTTTCTGTGTATTTTAGGTGAAAAACATAAAAAAGCTTTAGACGAAAAAAGCTGGTATAAGTCGATACTGCAAAAAAATTCCAAATTCGAGAGAGTCGATTCTGATAATCTTTATAGACTAGGAAGCTATACGCATATGGCTGCTAAGAAACAATTTTCTGAAGAAGCTGTTCCCTGTAGCGATATTCCTGCTTGGTTTTACGAGAAGATCCCTTTACCAACAGTGAAAATAGATCAAATAAAAACACCGCAAATGGTCTATGGAGATTGTGTGCATGCGTTACTAAATGAGATGCCAATTTATATGGATTGCTACGACAAAATAGCGAATCAGTTATTGGAAAATTTTGATTTAACGCAAGCAGAAAAAGAAAATGCGAAAGCAGAGGCTTATTCAGTTCTTAAAAAATTCGATTTTTTATTTGATTCAAACGCGTTATCAGAAGTTTCTTTCGCATATGACGGAAAAGAATTAAGACCTGATAAGGTCGCATTTTTAAATGTATTATGGATTGTGGATTTCAAAACTGGCAATCCCAAAGAAATAATTCCAAGCGAATACGTTTTTCAGCTTAAACTATATCAGGAAGCCGTTCAAAAGATACTAAAACCAAAGCAAATAAAAACCGCTATCCTGTGGACCCAGAATCAGAATTTAGTTGAGATTGCATAAACTATTCTTCACTTCTTTCGATATTGAAGTAGATGCTTGGAAGCGAGAGACTTGCATTCTTCCGGAGATATATTATTGTCAAGCCAATGCTGCTTGACTGCCATCATAACTTTTTTAAGTTCGTCTTTTGTTGGAAAGAAGCTTTTTAAATCATCTGCTTTTAGTTGGAAATCAATGTAATCTGAACGACAAAAATCAAGTAACTCTTTCAATGAAATATCGGAGGCTTTTTCATTTAAAAATGAATTTACTGTAATAAATTTTACATAGAATTCTCTGTATTCTTTTTTGGTCCTTTTTAATTGCTGGAATAACTGAGAAAAATCCACGATTTTTAAATTAATCATTTCTCGAATATTTTTAGGGAAATTATATTCTTTCGGAGGTTTCGCGAATTTTAATAACATCGCAAATCTTTCGGAAGCAGATAGAGAGTCGAATATTTTTAATTTCTCACATGCATTCAGAGAATCAGTTTTCAAGAGGAAAAGTTCATCTAAAACTTCTCGCATAATTAATACTGCTTTGTACGAATCTGGAGTTGCAAATATTTTTAGTAGTTCAGAGATAATTCTTTCACTGGACAATATTCTGAGATTGGTTTTTAACTTGGAAATTATATTTAAGTATTCTTGATTACATCGATAATTCCCATAGGTAACTACAAAACGAAAATATCGAAGTATTCTCAGGTAATCTTCTTCTATGCGTTTTTGCGCGTTACCTATGAATCTGATGTTCTTGTTCCTAATATCTTTGATTCCGGAGTTGTAATCATAAATTTCTCCTTCTTTATCCATATAGATTGCATTTATTGTGAAGTCGCGTCTTGCAGCATCAGCTTCAAAAGATTTTGTAAATTTCACTTCTGTATGCCTTCCGAAGGCTTTTACGTCTTCGCGTAGGGTCGTAATTTCATATGGCTTGTTTTTGTAAACAACTAATACGGAGCCATATTTTATTCCTGTCGGAACAAAGTACAGGTTATTGGCGTTGCAAATGTCCAATATTTCTACTGGAGTGGCAGTTGTTGCGATGTCTATGTCAGAAAATTCTATATCCATGAGAAAATTCCGAACGGCACCGCCCACTATTCTTGCTGCATATCCGTATTTTTCGATTAAATCCAAAATAAAAAAAGCTTTCCCATCTATCGGGGATTTTTTTTTTAGATAATCCATTGTTTTAATATTCGGTACATATGTATTCTATAGCACAACTGTAGAGGATAACGCTATGTCGGCACAGAAAGAAATTAACAAGATGGAGTTCGAGGAAGCTCTTGGCGAGCTGGAAACTATTGTAAAAACTCTGGAAGAAGGCAAGTCTTCTTTAAAAGACTCTGTTAATTTGTATGAACGTGGTACGATGCTAAAAAAGCACTGTGATGAAATATTAGAGTCAGTACAATTAAGGATTAATCAAATATCTTCTGATAAAGATGGTAATCTAAAAATAGAACCAAGTGAAATGGAGTTATAAATGGATATTATAGTAGTTCCTGTGTTGTTACTTATAAAAGCTGTTATAGCGCTCGCTATTGTGACAGTTGTGACAAGTGTTTTACTGAGCTGGATAGTAACAGCCAATATATTAAATGTTCGAAATGAATTTGTTTATGCGTTTATTTCGTCAATTTCTAGGATCGCTGAGTTTATGCTGCGTCCAGTAAGAGAAAGAATTCCGATTAGTGTCACTGGGGCGTTGGACATATCTCCTGTAATCCTTATTCTGCTTTTGAGTTTTCTTGAAAATATCGTAAATCGTATTCTTATTCGGTTAATGTAGTATGGTTCAGATAATAAAAGGAAAAGAAATAGCTGAAAATTTATGCGGCTCGATCAAAATCCAGATTGAAGATCTTAAAAAAAGGGGGATTACTCCGCGTATAGCTTTGGTAAATGCAGGTGATGATCCAGCTAGCAAAATATATGTATCCAAAAAAGAGAAGTTAGCCGAGTCATTAGGTATATCGTCTGCAGTTTATGCACTTGGGAATGAGGTAAAAGAGGAAAAAATCGCAAAATTAATAGAAGAATTGAATAATGATCAGAAAATTCATGCAATTTTACTTCAATCTCCACTTCCAGAAGGACTATCGTTTCGAAAACTGGTTGATTTAATACGACCAGATAAAGATGTTGATGGATTGACGACAATAAATCAGGGGAGATTATTCACTGGAGAAAATTGCGTTGTTCCATGTACTCCTTTAGGAGTTTTGCACCTGCTGAAAACAGTTCATGAAAAAATTGCTGGATTGCATGTCGTCATTCTTGGAAGATCTTATATAGTGGGGCGTCCTCTGGCTCAATTGCTTTTAAATAACAATTGTAGTGTGACTTCTCTTCATTCGTATTCCAGGGATTTACCTTTTTTATGTAAAGCTGCTGATATTGTTATCAGCGCGATAGGAAAGCCCATGTTTATCGGACGCGATTTTATAAAAAAAGGAGCTACAGTCATAGACGTTGGAATTACAAGAATCGAGCAGGACGGCAAGAAGAAAATTGTTGGAGATGTAAATTTTAATGAAGTGTCAGAAATAGCAGGAGCTATTACCCCCGTTCCAAATGGGGTAGGTCCAATGACGGTTGCTTGCCTGATGCAAAATACTCTAAGTTTAGCTATTGCGCATTGTATATCTTAGTAGAAATGCGATTTATGCTTCTTTTAATTAATGATTTGATGGAGAGTTCTTCCATCTCCGTAAGACATCTGATATAGTTACCCTGTTATTAGGGATGTAATAGCTATGGAGCATATTAAAGTTATTTTGTTACAGAGAGTTGCCGGGCTTGGTTTAATTAGTGATGTTGTTAATGTAAAACCTGGTTTCGCAAGGAATTATCTACTTCCTAAAAAAATTGCGCTAAGAGCTACTAAAGAAAATGTAGCGTATTTTGAGAAAGAGAGAGCACAGATAGAAGCCAGAAATGCTGAAACAAAAACTGAAGCTCAGAAGATTGCAGAGAAAATGGGAACATTATCGATATCAATTGTTCGGCAAGCCAGTGATAAAGGGCAACTCTATGGATCGGTTAGCGCTCGAGATATTGCTGCATCGATAAAAGAGGCTGGATTTAGTATCAGAGCTGGTCAGATTAATATAGGTCATCCTATAAAGTCGCTAGGAATTTACGATATTTCTGTTGATTTACACCCTGAAGTATCAGTTATAGTAAAATTAAGCGTTGCGAAGTCTGAAGAAGAAGCGCAGCAACAAATTACAGAAATCTTACCGGAAGAAACAATCGTTGAATGAAGCAGGCTCTTACTCCTGAAGATATAAATTTTCTAAAAGAGAAAATACGCTTGGTTTCTGCTGCTCCTTGGAATGTTATTGAGGATAATCACGTTGAAACGGGTCCCCTACACAGACGGAAATCCTATAGCGCTTTTCGATTATAATAATGGAGATCAGAATAAAGCAGACGCTTATTTTACTCTTTTATGAAATTTATACTGGTATTATTTTTTTAATTTGGGAGATTTAAAATGAAAAGGATTATTATTGTATTTTTTCTTGTTCTTTTTTCGCCAATCGAAGCCGAAAGATTAGATGAACTTATAAGCGCTGAGTATGCTATTTTGATGGATAGCGAAACTGGAGACATTTTTTTTGAAAAAAATCCATATGCGAGATGCGCGCCGTCATCTATGACCAAATTACTAACGGCCTATATTTTATTCTCCGAAATATCCCAAGGGCACCTAAAATTAACAGATGAATTTCCTGTTAGCTTAAAAGCTCAAAAAATGAAAGGATCACGAAGTTTCTTTCAGGCAGGAACAACAGTAAAAATAGAGGATTTAATACGTAGTATAATCGTGCATTCGGGAAACGACGCATGTGTTATCGTCGCGGAAGGAATATCCGGAGATGTTGATGTATTCGCGGAGAAAATGAACGAAACAGCCCAAAAACTCGGCTTGAAAAATTCGCACTTTACAAATCCACATGGATTACCGGATGAAGATCATTTTTCCTGCGTAGGAGATATAGCTATGATCTCGAAAAGGATAATTTCCGACTTTCCACAATTCTATCGTTATTTTTCGGAGAAAGTTTTTACGATTAATTCTATAACTCAGCAGAATCGCAATACACTTCTGGGAAATTCGCTTAAAATTGACGGATTAAAGACTGGAAGAACTAACGCCGGTGGTTATGGAATATCTGTTTCCGCATCTAATAGTAACGGTAAACGCTTAATCGCAGTGGTTAACGGATGTAAAACATCAAAGAATAGAGCGCACGATGCCAATAAATTACTGGCGTTTGGATTTCAGGAGTTTGTTCCGATTAAAATAGCGAAAGCCGGTAATCGATTAACTGAAGCTTACGTTGATAATGGGGTAAAAAATACGGTTGGACTCTGTTCTCATGCAGATATCATTGTCTCAGTTCCAAGAAAATATAGAGATACATTAACCGTCGAAGCAAAAATGAAAGAACCACTTATTGCTCCGATAGCTTTAGGAAAAAAGCTTGGTGAGTTAATTTATAAATATGGAAGTTTTACTTCTAAACCTCATTATATTTTTGCATGCGAATCGGTGGAAGAAGCGAACGTTTTTCAAAAAATAAAATTTTTCTTTCAGCGTTTTTTCTCTAAAAAGTCTTCTCAATCGCAAGAATCTAGCGGTATTGTTAGGAGCATCGCAGTGGAATAATGCCTGGAAAATTTATTACATTTGAAGGAGGAGAGGGCGTAGGCAAATCAACCCAAGCGAAGTTGCTTGCGGAAAGGCTTTCTACCAGTTCCGTTAAAACTTATCTTACTAGAGAACCAGGCGGAGATGTTATCGGAGAAGAAATCCGTAATCTCTTGAAAAAATCAGAAGAAATTGATCCGGTTTGTGAAGTTATGATGATTTTTGCTGCTCGTCGAGATCATTTTGTGAAAATTATATCTCCGAAATTGGAGCAAAATTATTTCGTCATTTGTGACCGCTTTTATGATTCTTCATTGATTTATCAAGGATTATTAAAAAGAGTATCGATTGAAGATATCATGCGATTAAAACAAATGGCTATAGGTACATTTGAGCCTGATTTTACAATTATATTAGACGCTAGTTTTGATACTTCTCACAGAAGGATAACAGAAAGAAATCTCATTCCAGATGAGTACGATCTAATGAACCGCAAAAAATATGATTTAATACGAAGTGGATTTCAAAAGATGGCGGAAATCTTTTCCTTCCGCTCTGTACTCATAAATACTGAAAAATCCGAAAATATTGTATCGGAAAAAATATGGAAAACCTTTCAGAATCTGTGAGATTCACAGAGATAGTTTCAATTTTTTGATATAAGAATTTAAAAGGGGGCTGACGCCTAACATTTAAGATGTTAAGGTGTTGGGATGTATATAATGCATTGTAAATTAAGCAAAAGAGAACAAATCAAACTGATGGAATTTTTTGTATCCGGAACTACGGCGGCGGACATGCTGAACGACAGAGTCGTTCCATTTTTTGATGAGCAGGAAATACCTCTGATGCGGCGTTCTCACGGATCGCGGTACCGAATACTGCGGAACCCTGGAAAATCATGCCTACGAGCTGTTTCTTAGCTAGAAGGAATTGACCACAGCAAAACCAAAGCCTACACGCCGCAGACGAACGGGATTTGCGAAAAATTCCATAAAACCATGAAAAACGGGTTCTACGACTCCGCTCTGCGAAAAAAGATCTATACTTCGCTGGAAGAACTGCAAACGGACGTCGACGCCTGGTTGCGACACTATAACTACGAACGTCCTCATGAAGGAAAACATTGCTGCAGTAGACCTCCCATGCAGACTTTCAGCGAGAGCAAAAGCGTAGCTATTGATAAATCCAATCAATTGGCATACCATAAAAACGTTTCTGACAGTCATTACTTATATGACAATTCGGGAGGTTAAAAATACTCACTGTCAGATTAAATCTTGTTCAGTACACATAATACTAGATCCCATTTTGAATTATTCAAATAGTTTCTGGAATGCATTTTGTAGCAGCTGCTTTTGGACGGGCAATAGATAATTGATGATGGGATTTGGTATAAGAACAAACACATCGTTTTTTCTGTTAAATTACTCATAATTTCTCAGACATTCCGAATGTTCAATAAAAAAAGCCACGAAGACCTGTCTTCACCAGTTGAAACATTCCTCCTATTCAAGAAACTATTGATATTTTCAAAAAACACGACCACACCACCTGTAGCTGCAACAGGCACCGAAACATTTCAAGGTCTTTTGACCTATGCCAACCGGCTCCGTCCATAATTATTGCGATTTTTTGATTCGGATAATTTTTCGAAAGAATTTTTAAAAATTCATTCATGCTTTCGGTATTTACATTTGAAAAACTTGCGCTGTAATTTGAGCCGGTTTTTGCAGAAATCGCTCCATAAACGTAGAATGCTTTGTAGCCGATTTTCACTTTTATCGATGTCCTTTTGCCTTTTTTAAACCATCCGTAACCGATTTTTGTGTGCGTTCCGAATCTTGCTTCGTCAAAAAATAAAACGTCGCTATAATCCTTCTTCTTCAACTCTTCGTTGATGTTTTTTTAAAAGTTTCCACCTTTTCCTTATCCTGTTTATAGTGCTGCAGCCGAGGCGTTATGTAGGAATATCTCATTTTTTTTTCATTTCACGATGCATGCTGCTGCGACTTATCTTCTTTTCCAAAATTTCCTCTACTTTTTGTACCATAAAATCGACCGTAACTTGAGGATTTTCGTCAATAATTTTCTTGATAACCGCTTTGTCCGAGTCATTTAATATGCTTTTTCGTTTGCGGGACGGAGGTGCTTTCAATTGCTCGATACCGCTCACCCTAAAGTGCTTAATCCAAGAATGTAATGTCATCTGCCGGACATTAAAGACTTTTGCAACTTCCGTGATACCAAAACCGCATGCTGCTGTTATCGCCTCCAACTTCCTCGATACCAATGCATTGCTTCCCATCTTCTTTAACTCGCTTTTCGCGGATTCCGCCAATTCCCGGCTCAACAACAATGATTTCCTCGACATTGATTACCTCAATAAATAACTTTAGATTATTATGACATTACTGACAAATCTTTGCAAGCTCTAATCCTCGTTTAGCAATGGGATTTGATATTATTTCCTTGCGAAGATCCGTTACAAGGTCGTTTACTCCCTTAAATCAATAACTCCGCCGAGAAGCTCCTTCAGCTTCTCTCGGCGCAATACCTTCGTTGCTTTCTCTTCTTTCGTTAGTTTGCTCATTCTAATTACCTCCGCTTATTAAATACCCTTTTAACAAGTTTCGGCCTTTACACAAATGTCGTACGGTCTCCTTTCACTCTGTACTTCTTACTAAGCTTATCAAGTGCCTCATCAATTGAAAACTGATATAAAACGGAACTACTTAACTCCTTCTCATTTTCCCAAGTTATATCTGCACTTTCTTCTGGCAACTGGCAAGTGAATTGAAAAAACGCCTATCGCGGTAAAAAATTCTCCGGGATTTGTGCTGAACCGCATTATGATTCCCATGATAAACGAAGCAATTTACGTTCTTCAGGAAAATATATCGTCGGCTGAGCAAATTGACGCGGCTTTGACCTTGGGAGCTCATCATCCGCTCAGTCCACTTGCTTTGGCTGACTTGATCTGACTGGATACCATGCTCGCAATTTTGAAAACTTTGCAAGAGAATCTCGGCGAAAACAAATACGTGCCATGCCCTCTGCTGAAAAGCTATGTGGCGCGCGGGTTTCTGGGTAAAAAGACTAAAAGAGGATTCTATGAATATCAATAATGAGGAGCTCGCTGAGCAGAGCAATCAATTGCCGCTTTTATAAAGCTAGAAAACAGCGGATGCGGAGCAAATGGGTGCGATTTAAATTCCGGATGTGCCTGCGTTGCGATGAAAAAAGGATGATCCTGCCGCTCGACGATCTCTGGCAGCAGACCGTCGGCAGACATACCTGAAAAATGCAAGCCTGCTTTGGCAAACAATTCGTTATATTTTTTTATGTTAACTTCAAAACGATGCCGATGACGTTCCGCTGTTTCCGTAGTGGCGTAAATCTTATGGGCCAGAGTATCGGCCGAAATCTTGCATCGATAGCTCCCCAATCTCATGGTTCCTCCCTTCGCGCCGGACGGATTTCTCGCTTCTATAGTTCCATTCAATTCCCATTTGTCCATGAAATCTATGACTATTTTGCCGTCGTCTGAAAATTCTCGGCTAGTTGCATTCGTCGCTCCGCCCACATTCCGGCAGGATTCGATTACCGCCAACTGTAGACCAAAACATATGCCCAAAAACGGAATTTTCTTTTCCCGCGCGAACTTTATGGCGGCAATTTTGCCTTCAGCGCCGCTGATGTCGAATCCCCCGGGTGCCAATACGCCGGAAACAGCGAGCAGTCGATTTTCTATATCTCGTTGATCCGCGCTAGCGTCTACCCAATCTATCTCAACTCTGGCATCATTGGCGATTCCTCCATGACATATGGCCTGGGATAGAGAAATGTACGCATCCTTCAATTTTGTGTATTTGCCCACTACAGCGATTTTTACGGTCTTGGAGGGCGTGCGGATGGCATGCTCGACCGATCCCCACCTTTCACGAATTTTTGCTTCAGTTTGCTCTTCTAGCTCCGGAGTTTCCAGGCCAAAATGAATGCAAACCTGTCGATCAAGACCGGCAAGATGATATCTGCGAGGAATGAAATAAATGCTTTCCGCATCCAGCGCCTCCACAATGTTTTCTCTATTCACATTGCAAAACATCGAGAGCTTCGTTTTTATTTCGTCGCTCACTTTCTTTTCGCATCGGCATAAAATTATATCCGGCTGAACTCCCATGCCTTGCAGCAATTTTACCGAATGCTGTGTTGGCTTTGTCTTTAATTCCTCCGACGTTTTCATATAGGGAAGGTACGTCAGATGAACGCAGGCGGCCTTGTCGGGACCGAGAGATATTTTCAATTGCCTAATGGCTTCTATGTAGGGCAGCCCTTCGATGTCGCCGACTGTCCCTCCTATCTCGCATATGGTGAAATCTACACATTCATGGCCGGCCATTATGAAGTTCTTTATCTCGTTCGTAACGTGGGGAACTACCTGCACATCAGAGCCCAAATAGTCGCCGCGCCTCTCTTGAAGCAACACTTTTTCATATACTTTGCCGGTGGTAAGAGAATCGTCTGCCGTGCATTGGATGCCGGTGAATCTTTCGTAGTGACCAAAATCCAAATCAGCTTCGCAACCGTCCTCCATGACGAAAACCTCTCCGTGCTTGTATGGACTCATGGTGCCCGGATCGACATTTATGTATGGGTCAAGCTTTTTCATACGGACGGAATAGCCGCGCGCCTGCAGCAAAGTTCCAATGCTCGCCGACGCTATCCCCTTTCCCAGAGACGACATAATCCCGCCGGTCACAAATATGAAAAAAGAATGCATTCTATTCAACCAATTAACAAAAAACGAAATTCTGGCTGCCATTATCGCACTAGGGCCGCATTTTGTCAAGCCAAAATGGCGATCATTCGTCGAGTGTCATTTTCATCTTCTTGATGTACTCAATGTCTTTAATCCATGCAGCTACTCCGTCAGATTCTTCCTCTTTTGTTTCCAATGCTATAGGAATATTTTTTGTAATGAATTCCCTGAAAATTTTTGCAATATCATAGTTCCCTTTTCCGAGATGAAGATGATCATCGACTGGACTAGAGAAATCTCCATCCGAGAGATGATAAAGAACCGGACTCATAGCGTTGTACTCAGAAAAATCATCGTAAACATTTCTTTTGAGGGAATTCGCCGCACAAATTGCATGTGAAAAATCAAAACAGAATTTACATTCGGTTTCCTCGATAATTCTCTTTATATTTTCTGGAGTTGATCCATGTAATTGTTCACTGCGGGGACTGTAGGGCAGATTCTCAACTGCGATTCGCGGATCACTGAAAGCTTTAAATTGCCGAATAGTTTCGCACAGATATTTTTCTCCATCTCCAACTCCTGGATGCAACACGATAATGTCAGAATTAAGCAAGTCGGCAAATTTTTGCGTGTCTTTCAAATTAGTAGTATTTTTTATAAACGCATTTTTATTTCCGGTATCAATATCTTGAGTACGATATGGCGCATGGATTACAGTTTTTATGTCTTTCATTTTTTCTTTTACGGTTATGTAAGTATCGTTGTATGAATCAGGAGCTATAAGAAGCTGTACGAAATCAAAAATTCTATTTCTTACGATTTCTAAAATTTGATCAATAAAAAGCGGCCTTTCTATAAAATCAGCCACTTCAAAAATACTTATTCCATAAAAATTCATTTCCTACTCCTGAAAATAAAATCATAACGAAGAATATTGAAATTTCCCGCGTTATAAAATTTCGCTTTAAATCCGGGAGTATTTTATCATAGCAAATTTGAAATAAAAGCTGTAAACTGCCTCCGTTATATTAGTGAAAAATCTATGAGATTTCGAGCATGTGCAGCTGTATGTCTAGTCCTAAAAAGGGAAAACGAAATCCTTATTTCTTTACGCCAAAATACCGGATATAGGGATGGAGAGTGGGGGCTTGTATCAGGACATGTGGAGGAAGGCGAAGGCATAATCGATGCGATCATCCGCGAAACAAAAGAAGAGGCCGATATTGAAGTCGAACGCAATGACCTAAAAGTCGTACACGTTATATATTCACGTGATGTTCGCGACGATTTTTCGTATATAAATTTCTTTGTTACTTGCGAAAAATACTCAGGAGAAATTCGCAATGCCGAACCTTATAAGTGCGGAGGATTAAGATTTTGCAAGTATAATAAGCTACCTATCAACACCGTCGACATGGTAAAAATAGCCCTTAAAAATATCGAAAAAGGAATATTATTTACCGAAATCAATTTAACTCGTACAAATTTTTGCCACTCCAGAGGAACGTGAATTTATTGAAAATCCCGAATCTGCATTGGAACGTCTTTGCCAAGGAAATCCTCCGGCGGAAATGCGAACCGCTGAGTTTCTTGTCGAAAGCTCGCATGTAACAGATGAGATTTTGTTGCCCGAACACGATGAAAAAATAGCCGGAATATTGCTGCATATTGTGCCGTTGCCAGGTCATACACCGGGGATGATTGGCATAAAGACTCTGGACGGTGCTTTTTATGTTGGAGATAGTATTTTGGCACAAAGCTTGTTGAAAAAGTACGGAGTGCCGTATTTTACGGATATTGCGGCGACATACGAATCACTGGATCGCCTTAAAAGAGAAGCAGAATCTGCCCTTTCCTTCATTCTAGCCCATGGGGGAAAGTTGGCTTCGACAAAGATAGCTCCATTGGTTGATGAACATATTGATCGGTTGGGCCGCATAGAGCAATTTATTGTTTCAGAAGACTACGCTTCTAAAAGTCCTGTATCGTGTGTATACACGCGAATTATGGATTATTATAGGCTAAATAATATGCAGAACTAAGCGGCAAAAGTATGCAATGGACAAAAAGCTGTTGGATATTTTTCGTGCAAATCTTTTAAATAGATATTAAGACCACTTATTTTCAGATTAATATATCCCTTTTCAGAAAAAATCATATTGATTTCTTGATCCGCCGCATGAAAAGTAAGCAGATTTAAGAATCTAACCTTCTCTAGATTATTACTGATGAAGATCGACTCTACATTATGAATGTATAATCCGGAGTGAACGCGATAATAACATTGATTCGCTTCAAATGAATCTTTAAGCTCCCAACAAAATCTGTTAAGCATAAAACGCAGACATCTTTTTTCAGGATGGTAAGAGTGAAAAGAGAAATGAAGAATAGAATCCTGGATGAGACACGAAATCAAATCGCTTTCTTCAAAATTTCTCGCTTTTATTGAAATCATATACTTACTACATATGTTACACAGATTATAGTAACATAGATCACGATTGCTATTAAATAAATTTGCTGTTAAATTTTATGCCGTGCCCGTGTGGCGGAATGGTAGACGCTCCAGACTTAAAATCTGTTGCTCAATTGGGCGTGTGGGTTCGAGTCCCTCCACGGGCACCATCATGTAAAGTAAAATCAATTTGCACTTAAGTGGAAAATTGCCTTAGTTTCGAATTAAAGTTGTAGTTTTGAATTGTTTAGCAATCAAGAAAAAGATTACAACTTTCAAAAATGATATACCAATAAAATCTAAGGAATAAATATCCATGAGTAGAGTAGCTACGAAAACTATTATCTGGGAAATATTTTTTTTATTCCGGAAAAAGATAAGATAACTAATGCATAATGTCACGCAAAAAGCTAAGCTAACTGAAAAGATAGTTACACCTGAAATTAGGAGAAATATTAATAACTGATCTCTTGTTCTTTTCCACATTTGATGCAAATTCTAAAACATTTTGTTAATAATCCCAAGAACTAAAGATTTATGGGCCTTATATGCTATTTTTTTCTATCCTAAAAATAACTTTTATGTTAAAAATACGCATTGGCCTTGCGGATTTCTTATGTGTGCTAAAAATAACAGGCGACTTCTCTCCTCAAAAGAAAGCGATTGTTTAGTTTTTGGGCTTCCCAGAACTATTTGGATCGTTGGAATTGTTAGTTTCTTTTCCAACTCAGCTTCCATCATTATTACTGCTTTTTCTCCTGAATTCATAATAAATATTCTTGGAGCAACGCCTGCTGCGATGGGATATATTCGTGGATTATCAGAGGCCTTATCCTATTTTGTAAAAATGATTTCCGGAGTTTTTAGCGATTGGCTAGGAAAAAGAAAAATTCTTATGTTAATCGGATACTTGTGCACAGCTTTTGCGAAGCCTATGTTCGCTTTTTGCCAAAGCTTGAATCTTTATGTAGCGGCTCAACTCCTAGAAAGGATTACTAATGGACTACGCGATACTCCGAGAGATGCATTAATTGCGGATTGTTCTCCAAAAGAGCTAAAAGGAGCTAGTTATGGAGTACGTCAAAGCTTCGCGTTTTTAGGTTCTATGGTTGGAGCGATAATTACGTTCTTCGCGCTAAAATATTTTGGGAGTTCGGAGTATGTTATACGAAAGGTTTATCTTTTTGCTATAATTCCAATAGGTATAGCGGTAGCACTAATATATTTCGGAATTGATGAACCTGAAAGTCTTGTTAATCTTCGTAATCGCAAGGGATTCCCGATAAGAAAAAGCGACATAAAGCAATTGGGAAATGATTTCTGGTTTTATATATTTATATGTTTCGTGTTCATGTGTTCACGATATAGTGAATCTTTTTTAGTCCATAGAGCTAGAAGTTTGGGACTGGAAATAGAGTATGCACCGTTGGTTCTGGCGCTTATGTACTTATTTAATTCTCCAATATCCAAAATAGTTGGAAATTGGTCTGATAAACACGAGAGAAAATTATTCATTGCCTTCGGGTTTTGTATGATGCTTGCTTCCTGCATTGTTTTGGCGTTAGCAACGGAAGTATGGCACGTAATGGTTGGAGCGGCTATATACGGTATTCATCAGGGGGCTACGCAGGGCACTTTTTATGCGATGGTATCGGACTACTCTCCGCCTCATATAAAAGGCACGTCCATTGGTATTTTTAATTTAGTATGTTGTATAGGAATATTCGTTTCGAATGTTATTACCGGAGAGTTATGGAAACATTTTGGGGCAGAGTTGACTTTTACGGTAAATTCAGCCATTACTTTCGCCGCTGCCGTTGGGATAATATTTGTAAAGCAAAAGAAAATGGAATAATGAAAGAAGAAACAAAGTCGCTAATTCTTGATATCGAGAATTCTCTAAATCTCATGCGGAGGTTTCTTTGACCCAGATTCTTTAAAAAAAGAACTGAGTGAGTTAGTTGGATTAAGCAATTCAAATGATCTATGGCAGGATCAAGAGAAAGCCAAAAAAGTCATGCAGCAAAAATCTCGTTTGGAAGAAAAGATAGGTACTTTTTTCAAAGCAGAGTCCGATTTTTCTGATTTAAGAACAATGCTTAATATGGCTGAAGAGGAAAGCGATGAAAAGTTAGTCTTTGAAATTGAGGAAGGTTTAAAAAATTTAGCTAGTTATATGAAAGTATATCAACTGGAGAGTTTTTTTTCCGGAGAAGCTGATAATAATGATTGTTATTTAGAAATTCATTCCGGAGCCGGGGGAACAGAAGCACAAGATTGGGCACAAATGCTGCTGAGAATGTACTGTAGATGGGCGGAAAAGCATAATTATTCCATAGAAATCGTTGAGGAGAGTATTGGAGAAGAAGCGGGAATTAAATCGATTACTATAAAAATAAACGGTGCGAAAGCATACGGATGGCTCAAAGGAGAATCCGGAGTACATAGACTTGTGCGCATATCTCCTTTCGATTCTAATGCCCGAAGACATACTAGCTTCGCTTCTGTTGGAGTGTGTCCAGTAGTTGATGATTCAATAAATATATTAATAAACGACTCCGATCTTAGAATAGACACCTACAGAGCCTCTGGAGCTGGAGGTCAGCATGTTAATAAGACTGAAAGCGCCGTGCGCATTACGCATATTCCAACGGGAATTGTTGTACAGTGTCAGAATGATCGCTCCCAACATCGTAATAGAGCTATGGCAATGGAAATGCTAAAGTCTAGATTATATGAATTGGAACTTCGGAAAAAAGAAGAGCAAAATAACTCTCAAGATAAGGACGATAATGGCTGGGGTCATCAAATTCGTTCCTATGTGATGCAACCATATCAAATGGTAAAAGATCTTCGTACTGGCTTCGAAAAAGGCAATGTTAGTGCCATACTCGACGGCGAGATAGATGAATTTCTTCAATCATCTATTAGTGCAAGAGTTTCAACTAATCTACTTTAACTACTAAATGGATAACTGATGTAGATAATGGATTTACATTCCAAGAAAAGAAACATTCTATTGATTTTTTTTAAAAAAAAATGTACAAAAATGGCGTGGCGGGTGTAGCTCAATCGGCTAGAGCGCCAGGTTGTGGCTCTGGAGGTCATCGGTTCGATTCCGATCACTCGCCCCGTTGTTTCGCGCCTTTGGAGATTATGATGGATGACTTCAGATATGATGAATTAGTGCAAAAAGCTCTTGTTTCTGTCGTTAAAGAAGTTTTAGAAAGAGTGTCCACTAACGGATTATGCGGCAATCACCATTTTTACATAAGATTTAGAACAGACCATCCCAAAGTGCAAATACCGGCTTTCTTGAAAGAACGACATCCGGAAGAAGTAATGATAGTTATTCAATATCAGTTTTGGAATCTTGAAGTTTCTTCAGACGGTTTTTCCGTAGAATTAAGTTTTAACGGAGTTAGGGAATTATTATCAATTCCGTTTTCGTCTCTTACAGCTTTTGTGGACCCTTCTGTAAAATTTGCATTACAATTTACTCCGTCTTTCTGTGATAATTCTCCTCCGAAGGAATCCCCCAAAAAATCGGATAAGGATTCAGATACGGAAGGAAATATCATCAGTTTCGATAGTTTCCGAAAAAAATAAAACTTGAATTGTAACGCTTTTCTGGAGTTTAATTATTTTTTGGGTTCTTTCAAATCCTAGCGATCAACAGTAATCTCCATTTGATCGTATGATGGTTTTATATTCTCAGGAAGAATATGTAATAGCGTATCATAATCCATTGTTATTCCCATATGCGTTAAGAATACTCGTCGTGGTTTTATTTCTTTTTCCCATTCCAATACAAGATCCAGATGAGCATGGGTTTGAGTCGCGTTTTTGATAGAAACGCAATCCACTATCCATGTGTCTACTCCATACAAAAATCTGAAATTATCCTCACTCAAAGACACTACATCTGTGGAATATGCAAAATTTCCTATTCGAATTCCGAGAGATTGCGAAAATCCATGATTTTGATCGAAACATAATCCGCTAATATCCCCAATGGTGAATTTATCCTCGATAATGTGGGATTCTAAATATGGCTTATAAAATTTATGACCGGTTCTTTCAAACAGATAAGCATGCTTTTTTTTTATCTCCGTAATATCTCTTAAAGTACCGTATACTGGAAGCAATTTATTTTGTTCCCTGAATACTGAGCGTAATTCATTGATTCCGCTAACATGATCGTAGTGAGTATGTGTAAAAATAACAGCGTCTACATTACAGGAATCATAGAGTAATAACTGTTGCCTGAGATCCGGAGACATGTCTATTAATAAAGACGTTTCTTCTGTTTTGATAATAATTGATGATCTAGTACGAAAGTTTTTGGGATTGTTTTTGTCACAATCTCCCCACCCATAGCCTAAAACAGGAACTCCTTCGGAAGATCCACATCCTAAAATTGTTATTCTCATTACCACTCCCTCGCATCTCATTTTTCAGATTTTGCATATAATTACACATAAACTTACGTTTTATTAACTCCTATTTTGCTAAAATATACAAAAAAGTGCACTAACCGGAGTGAGATCTTAAACGTTGCGTTACTTTTTAATTATATCTGTATATATCCTCTGCGAGCTCGCCAATTGCGTTGATAATAGTACTATCATTTTATCTAGATCGATAGGAGCTCAATTATATAAATTATTACGTTCTAGCGATGATATCCCTTACGATCAGCAAAAAGCAATAGATCTATTGTACGGAAAAGCAATGGATCATATTGAAAAGATTGATAAAGACGAATATTCATCAAATGATAAACCAGCATCAAAAACCGAAGGAGATGATCCAGAGGAAAATAGTGAAGATGATAACCCAGCGCCAAAAGTTATAAAAAGTAACAGTCAAGAAAAGACAGAAGATAGAAAAAAGACAGAAGAAAATGACTCACCTGAAGAAAAAGAAGGGGAGGAGAACACTGAAAGTGTTGATACTAACGAAAACGAAGAGGATGACTCAGAGGAAGAAGGCGACAATAACGACGAAGACGAAGAAGAAAACGACGATGGAAATAATGACGAGAATAGTTCCAACGATACTAATTCTCTCCCACTTTTGCAGATGCAATCTAATGTATCTTCAGGACAGCTTGATTTACCAACAGAAACAACCTCTTCTCCTTCTATTAAGTCTTTTATACAAAGTACCCCTGATGATAGTAAAGAAGAATTCGAGGAAGAAGACGATAACAACGGTGAAGACGATGATAATTATGAAGAAAGTGTAGAGGAAGATGCAGAAGATGATAACGACGGCGAAGATGATGATAATTATGAAGAAGATGCAGAAAATGAAGAGGATGGGGATGAAGATAGCAAATTTAATCATAGTAAAAAGCGGAAAAGCAAAAAAAAGAAAATGCAAAGAAGACACTCCCAAAGGTCTGAAAATCAACATGAAAATAATGATTACGAAGGTGATGACGATAATCCAGATGAAGACGATTATCAGGCCGAAGAAGATAATGAAGATGAATCAAACAATGAGGAAGATTCAGAAAATCCCGAAAATGAGCCTGATCGTCAACAAGAATCCTCTCAGCATAGTGAATCTAGTCATAGCCAATCTGATTCTGAAGAACCTTATGATGATCAAGAGCACGAAAAATCCGTAGAACGAAAACATAACGCAGAAGAATCGCCTTTCGAAGGAGAAAAGGAAGAGGAAACATCCGAATCCGATTCAAATAAGGCTGAAAAGCAACCGCAGAATACGAAGATTTCCACTAAAGATGAAGATCAACCTGATAATGAGCCCAAGGAAGATGAAACTTCAACCGAAACAATTACATCTAAATCTAAAGGCGAAAAAATTGAGGAAGAAAATTTGAAAGAAGAGGAACCTTCGCCTGCTTCAGAAGAATTTTCAACAGAATCTTTAGGGGAAAACGAAACGCCATCTAATTCTAAGCCTTCGTCCCAATTAAAGAAGAAAAAACGTGGAATCAAAAAAGAAAAATTATCCGACGATTCATTCCAAAAACAAACAAATGGTCAAGAGACAACAGACGACTCAGATGAAAAAGAAAAAACAAGCGACGATATTATTAAATCAGAAGAACAAACCGACCAGCATTATGATAAGCCTGAGAATAATAAAAATTGGTCTGGCCATAATACCACCAGTATATTCAATCCGAAACCAATCGATTTTCTCGATTATGATGACGATAGCGAATTAAGCAGTAGGGATTTTTAACGATGCTAATACTTATTTTTTTATTACTTTCCAGTTCATTCTCCGCCGAAGCAATCGAAGAGCGGGTTGGGGGCGTCAATGAAGTTAAAAAAAATTGCGATCGTCTCATTATCGAATTAGCTAAAAAAGTTGATGAATCTTTAGGGAGAAACCCTGAAAACAAGAAACCGTTAGACGACATTATAGAGGTCATATATCTACTGGAAGAAATCAAAAATATAATCCGCAGATGTAAATAAATCAGTACATATATACTTGTATAGAAGAGGCTCTACCTAAGAATTCGTAGGCTTTAAAAAAATGGACGACAAAGGTTCGCGACTGGGGTATAATCTACTCGTAGCTGCTGATCTTTTCCGCGATAGGCTGAACAAAGTGCCTGCATGATTACACAAAACCATTTACAATCTCAAGCGCTGAAAATTTTCACAAAAATTGCGCTCAAACATAACCTGAATGGTGCCCGTGGAGGGACTTGAACCCCCACACCCGAATGAGTAACAGATTTTGAGTCTATCGCGTCTACCATTCCGCCACACGGGCTCTGAACACAATGTATATCATTGCTAGCTTCATTTTCCAACCCCTTCTGAAGAGATTTCTCCAGGAATAATATGTCTATCTCGTACTGATTTTTCTAAGATCTTCTTTATTGAAATCTGTGGATATTTTGTATCTATCCGAAGAAATTCGTTCGGATATTTTCTCTATTATTTTATCTGATAATTTCGCTATCAATAAATCTTTTTGCTTGATATATTCTGCCTCTAACTGTGCTTTTAGAGATGCGGCAAATCTTTCATGAAGAATTCTCAAATGTTCTCCGTTCTTTTTCTCCAATTCTTTAATTTTCTCTTCCGATTTCTTTTTCTCTTCTTCTATAACTCTTTTGATTTCATTTTCTTTTTTGCGAGATTCTTTTAAAACCAAAGAAGCTTCGTCGTGTAAAAGCTCTGCTTCACAGATTCTGTCTTTTACTTCTTGAATATATTTATCCAGGGTACTGATTATCACTGGATAAAACTTCTTTGCGAAAATCCATAAAAAAACCAGAAAAGAAAAAATTATTGAAAGTTCTGGACTGATACTCATGATGTTTTTCTTTTAACAGTAGCTTGCAAGGCAAGATCTATTAATTCGTCCATATCTTGGGAGATAGTTAATAAAGTATTCGTTGAAGACTTCTCAAGTTTTTTAGACTCTTCCTTTGATTTTCGAGAAAATAAATCATAGAGAGAAGCTTTTTCCTTAAGGTTTTTCTCTCTAAAATCTGCGGTTAATTTCGATTCTGCTGCACAAAAATCAAGCTGCACATTTTCAAGAGCTGCATCGGCTTTTCCTTTAATTTTGTCCGCTTCTTTTTTGAATTTTTCCGCTTTATTTAATAACTTATTTATGTAGAATTTTCTCTTTTCCACAATTCCATTCATACGTGGAGCAAATATCCTGGCGACAAAAAGATATACTAAACAAAAACCAAGAAGCGCCCAAAAAATCTGCGATGGGAACGTCGATGAAATTAACTGCGGCAATTCACTCCACCTCTATTGCTTGAATAAAATCAATAACGCTATCAATAGAGTAAAAAGCGCGATTGACTCGACAAAAGCCATTCCCATTATTCCAAGGAAATTAACCTTATCCTTCGCTTCCGGGTTTCTTGCAACGGAACTTATCCATGTCGAAAACAAATTCCCCATGCTGGTTCCTACTCCATAGAGCGTAAAAATCGCTACCGCCGCACTTATTAAACGAGCTGCATCTGTTGACATACGACACCTTCCATCTAAAAAATCAATGTAAGTTTACAGCATCATTCAGGTACACGCAAGTTAATATAGTAAAGATGTAAGCTTGCAGAACGGCTATAAAAATCTCAAATCCAGTTAAAACTACATTTACCGCAATTGGAAGAAAACCTAAAAAACCAATAGCCGCAGTAAAACCGGCAAAAACTTTCATCATAGTATGCCCGGCCATCATATTTGCGAATAAACGGACGGAAAGACTAATGGGACGGGAAAGATATGATATTAGCTCGATGGGAACAAGTACTGGCAATAGGAACTTTGGTAATCCAGCTGGAGCGAAAAGAGTGAAGAATTTTAAACCATGCAAAACGATTCCTAATATTGTGACAAAGATAAATACCACCATTGCAAGAGAAAAAGTGACAATGATATGACTTGTAAATGTAAACATACGCGGAATCATACCCACTAAATTTCCCAGCAAAATAAACATAAACACCGAAAAAACAAAGGGAAAGTAGCGTATTCCTTTTTTCCCTATATTGCTATCTATTAAATCGGTAACAAGTGTATAGATCATTTCTACCGCCGCCTGCATTCGACCTGGAATTATTTTTCCCTTCCTTAATCCCAAGCTAAGAAACACAGAGGTTAGTAGAAAAGCGACAATCACGGACAATGAAGAATTCGTAAACGAAAGGTCTATTCCGCCAATATTGATTTTTACAATAGGAGATATTACAAACTGATGCAAAGGATCTGTCATGCTTCTACCTGTACAAACTGCGGAACGATACTACATTCTTCAGAAACTATTTACAAGATTTCATTCCTGCATGTATTAGATCAGTAAATTCGCCTAAATTTAGATAACGAGGGGTCGATTAAAATCATCGCTTCCGCTATTTGAACACTGTTAAGAGCAGCACCTTTTCTGAGGTTGTCAGATACGACCCAATATAGAAGTCCTGTTTCTCCGGTTGTACTTTTTCTTAATCTTCCTACGTATACCTCGTTTTTCCTTGCTACATCAATAGGAGACACCAACTCATCTGTTAGGACGATTCCGTTGAATTTCTCCAATATAGTACGAGCGTCGTTCAATGTAACAGATCTATCGAATTCGCAAAAAACCGATGCCGAATGCCCAACCAGTACAGGAACTCTAACGCAGGTAATCGCAATTTCCATATTGGATTGCAGGATTTTACGTAGCTCTCCGGAGATTTTATCTTCTTCTTCGCTAACGCCGGAATCATAAAAACTTCCTACCTTCGGAATGACGTTCAGAGCAATTTGCTTTGGAAAAATTGTTACTTCTGGAGATTGATCCATAACAATTGATTTGCATTGATGTTTTAACTCCTCCATGGCTTTATAACCAGCGCCAGAAACCGATTGATATGTAGATACAACAATTTTTTTTATAGTAGAAATCTGCGACAATGCTTTCAGCGTCATTGCTAGAGGGACTGCCACACAATTTGGAGTGGAAATTATTCCCAATGGCGCTCCTTTTTCCAAAAGATCATTGCGATTAACCTCTGGGATTATCAATGGTACCATCGGATTTAAACGAAAATACGAGGTTTTATCTATGATAATACAGCCAGCTTTTGTTACCATTTCCGCATGATGACTTGAAACAGTACTTCCTGCACAAAAAATAGCGATATCCATATCCGAAAAATCAACGGAGGATATTGTTTTAATCACTATCGATGTGTCTTTAAAATTAATTTTCTTTCCAGTTGAATTTTCAGAAGCAATTGCAATGATATTTTTCACGGGGAAATTTCTTTCCGCTAAAATCTCTAGTGTTTTCGACCCTGCGTTACCAGTTGCCCCAATTACTGCGATATTATACATCGATTTCTCCGATTCCAGGCATTCTAGAACTTAATCTTGATTAATTCAAAGAAAAACATGAAAATAAAATAAGAAAAAAAATTTACGAGGAAAAATGCAGCTTTTTGCACAATCACCACCGTTGGCAGACAGAATTCGTCCGACGGAGTTGGAAGATCTTATTGGACAATCTACGGAGTCTTCTTTTTTTGAAACTCCGCTGTCATTGATCCTATGGGGACCTCCTGGATCAGGGAAAACAACTTTTGCAAAAATTTTCGCTCAAAAAAGTGGTTTTAGATTCGAAGAAACTTCGGCAGTTATGCATGCGACCGCAAAGTTCAAATCGATCTTTGAAGGACTCTCCCTTGATCCAAGCCAGAAAGTCATCATTCTTATCGATGAAATTCATCATCTGAATAAAAGTCAGCAGGATATTTTCCTTCCATACTTAGAAAATGGTTCACTGATTCTTATAGGAACAACCACGGAAAACCCATCCTTTGAATTGAGAGCTGCTTTGCTGTCCCGTTGTAAGGTCATCGTTTTTAACCGATTACAATTGAATGATTTAGATAAAATTCTGCAGCGTGCGGAAAACTTCATGCGAAAAGAATTACCTCTGACGTTGGAAGCACGACAACATCTTTGTTTGATTTCCGATGGAGATGGGCGGTACCTTTTAAATAGAGCAGAGGAGCTTTTCTCGCTTAATACGCAGGAAAAATTGACGATAGAGGAGCTACAAAAACTAACTCCGAGAAGGCCTATGGTTTATGATAAATCTCAGGAGGAGCACTATAATTTAATCAGTGCATTCCATAAATCTTTGCGCGGATCAGATGTTGATGCAGCGCTCTATTGGATGAATAGGATGTTGATCGCAGGAGAAAATCCGCTTTATATTCTCAGACGTCTTATTCGATTTGCTAGTGAAGATATAGGACTTGCAGATCCGGACGCATTAGTTCATGCCATTGCTGCACATCAATCCTACTCGATACTTGGATCTCCGGAAGGAGAACTAGCTATTTCTAACGCGGTGGTATACATGGCCACAGCTCCTAAATCCAATGCGGGATATGCGGCATACAACCGCTCTAAAGAATGTGCAGAATTATACGGATCGCTCCCTGTTCCTCATAAAATTCGTAACGCACCAACAAAACTTATGAAAACTCTCAAATACGGAGATGGGTATATCTACGATCATGATGAAGAAAACGCATTTTCCGGTGAAAATTTTTTCCCAGACGATTTATCACGCAAAGAATTCTATCGTCCAGTAGAACGTGGCTTCGAAAGAGAAGTAAAAAAACGCATCGAATGGTGGGAAAAAATCCGCAAGCAAAAACGCGATCAAGTTAATTTTTAGCTTTCTAGTATTTAATACGAATACAAAATACCAATTAAAGAATAACGCATGGACTGTAACACGAGGAAGAAAAAAAGTATTTTTCAAGAAAATCTCCACGTTAAGTATTTTTTTGAATATTTATGAGAATATAGTATCGTTAATTGATTTTGGGAGGAATAAATGGAAAGAACAGCCGACAATGGAGAGGTTCTACGCTGCTCTTTTTGCGGAAAAACTCAACATGAGGTAAAAAAGCTCATAGTCGGACCGACCGTATATATATGCAACGAATGTATTGAACTATGTGCTGATATTATTTCCGATGTTCGGCCAACCCCTACGAATAAAAGGAAAAACTGTCTTCCTTTACCTAAAGAAATTTGCAAAATATTGGATGATTATATTATTGGGCAGAAAAAAGCTAAGAAGATTTTAGCTGTTGCTATTTATAATCACTATAAAAGACTGGCAAATTCTTCCAAAATTGCTGACGTAGAATTATCAAAATCTAATATTCTATTGGTCGGACCTACTGGAACTGGAAAAACATTGCTCGCACAGACTTTGGCAAAAATTATCGATGTTCCTTTTACTATGGCGGATGCAACTACGCTTACAGAAGCTGGTTATGTGGGTGAAGATGTCGAGAATATCATTGTAAAACTATTACAGGCTGCAGATTACAATGTTGAAAAAGCGCAGATGGGAATCGTCTACATCGATGAAATAGATAAGATATCTAAAAAATCGGATAATCCTTCAATAACAAGAGATGTATCCGGAGAAGGAGTTCAACAAGCTCTCTTAAAAATCATGGAAGGTACTGTTGCGTCAGTTCCTCCACAGGGAGGAAGGAAACATCCTCAACAGGAATTTTTGCATGTCGATACGACAAACATATTATTTATTTGCGGAGGAGCTTTTGCTGGGCTTGATAAAATAATCGCTTCCCGCGGAGACAAATCTTCGATAGGATTTGGAGCGGAAGTAAAAAGTAAAGATTATCGAGCAATAGGAGAACTTTTTTCAAAAGTCGAGCCGGAGGATCTTTTGAAATATGGCCTGATACCAGAATTCGTTGGCCGTTTGCCGATTGTAGCTACTTTAAATGACTTAGATGAAACCGCTCTGGTATCAATATTGACAGAACCAAAAAATGCTCTTATCAAACAGTACAAGAAGTTGTTCGATATGGAAGGCGTTTCTTTGGTTTTCGAAGACGAAGCCGTAGTAGCTGTAGCAAAGTTAGCTCTGGAGCGCAAGACTGGGGCAAGAGGACTTAGATCGATTCTTGAATCGGTTCTGTTAGATGTAATGTATGATCTACCATCTCATAAAAATGTTGAGGAAGTGATAATCAATAAAGATGTTGTTGAATGTAAGTATCAACCTATACTAAAATACGGAAAAGCAAAAAGTGGCGTAGCGTAGGAGTTATTTTTGGATTGTCCAGTCCTTTCTATTAGAGATATTGTCGTTTTTCCACATGTTGTCGTGCCTTTATTTGTAGGGCGTTCGAGGTCAATCAAGGCGCTCGAAGCGGCTATGGAGGAAAATAAAAAAATAATATTGCTTACCCAGAAGAATCTTCATAATGATGATCCTGCCTTCAATGATATGTATCAAGTCGGAGTTCTTGGTAATATATTACAATTGCTGAAGCTTCCCGATGGTACGGTAAAAATTCTGGTAGAAGGCACAAAAAGAATAATTGTAACGGAATGTGTCAACGATAAAGAATATTATTCGGCCAATTACGAGGTTTTAATACCTGAAAAAGTCGAAGATCCTATGGAATTGGAAGCTTATCGTCGCAGCGTTATCGAGCAATTTGAAAGCTATTCAAAACTTAATAAAAGAATATCTCTCGACACGATTGCTGCTATAAAAAACATGGAATCGGAAGATGATTTAATTGACGTTATCTCCGCTCACTTAATGTTGCGCATAGAAGATAAACAAGAATTACTCAGCGAAGTTAATACAAAAAAACGATTCGAAAAATTAATAGCCTTCATGGAAGCGGAAATCGATGTAATCAATGTCGAAAGAAAAATCAGACATCGTGTGCGTAAGCAAATGGAGAAAAGTCAAAAGGAGTACTATTTAAATGAGCAAATAAAAGCAATTCAACGAGAATTGGGGGGAGATTCGGAAAACGCCGTTATTGATGAAGCGAAAGAATTCGAAGAAAAAGCGAAAAAAATAAAATTTTCGAAAGAAGCACTAGAAAAATTCAATTCCGAAATAAAAAAATTAAAAAATATGTCGCCGTTATCTCCAGAAGCTACCGTCGTAAGGAATTATCTCGATTGGTTAGTAAGTATTCCTTGGAAAAATAAGGTAAAAGTAAAAAGAGACATAAAAGAGGCTAAAAAAATCCTAGATCGCGATCATTATGGATTGGAAAAAGTAAAAGAAAGAATTTTGGAATTTCTCGCGGTTCAAAATCGCGTTGGAAAAAACAAGGGATCGGTTTTATGCTTCGTCGGTCCTCCAGGAGTGGGAAAAACGTCGCTTGCAAAATCTATCGCTGCAGCTACCGGAAGAAATTACGTTAAATTTTCACTCGGAGGAGTAAGAGACGAGTCTGAAATCAGAGGGCATCGTCGAACTTATATTGGATCTATGCCGGGAAAGATAATATCTTGCATGAAAAAGGCAAAATCGTCTAATCCATTGTTTCTTCTGGATGAAATTGACAAAGTTGGATCCGATTGGAAAGGAGATCCGGCTAGCGCCTTACTAGAAGTTCTGGACCCTGAGCAAAATTCCGCATTTAACGATCATTATCTGGAAGTAGATTATGATCTCTCTGATGTCATGTTTATCACCACTGCGAACACTTATAAAATGCCAACTCCTTTGCTAGATCGATTGGAAATTGTAAGCATCAGCGGATATACGGAATTGGAAAAAATGGAAATAGCGAAGTCTTATCTAATTCCCAAACAAAAGAAAGAAAACGGACTGAAAGAAAAAGAGTTTTCTATAACAGATGATGCTCTAATGTCTATCATTCGCGATTATACTCGCGAAGCTGGAGTGAGAAAACTAGAGAGGGAAATCGCTAAACTTGCAAGAAAAGTTGTAAAAGAACTCATGGAAAACTCCGAAAAAGCAAGTGTGACCATAACAATTGATAATTTAGAAAAATATGCCGGTATTGAAAAATTTAAAAGGTTAGGTGTAGAAGATAAAAATCTTGTCGGAGTTGTTACCGGATTGGCCTGGACAGAAGTTGGCGGAGAACTACTGTCTATAGAAACCGTCAGTGTGCCTGGCAAAGGTAAGACTACTTTAACCGGAAAACTCGGAGACGTTATGCAGGAGTCCATTCAAGCAGCAATGAGTTTCGTGCGATCTAAAGCTCCGTTCTATGGAATCGATCATAAAATTTTTGAAACTACCGATTTCCATATTCATGTGCCGGAAGGAGCTACTCCTAAAGACGGTCCATCTGCCGGAATAGCTATGGTTACAAGTATAGTCTCGTCTTTAACTTCTATTCCAATAAAGAAAGATGTCGCTATGACAGGAGAAATAACTTTGCGAGGTAGAGTACTTCCTATTGGAGGACTGAAAGAAAAATTATTAGCCGCGCATCGTGGAGGCATAAAAACGGTCATAATACCAAAAGAAAATGAATCTGACCTGCAGGATATTCCCACGTGCGTTACAGGTAATATAAATATCGTAAAAGTCGAAAACGCAGATGAAGTTCTGACAATTGCTTTGGCAGAAGATTTAAAACATCAGAAAAAAGTAAAATCTAAATAGTGCAATAAATCATAGTCAGTTTCATATATTGAAAATATAATCGTAATTTTATAGAATTCCTCGTCTCAATGGTTTAGAGTGATATGAAAAAAGAAGATTCTAATTTTTCTCAAATGAAGAAAGTGATTGTTTCGTGTGTTGCTGGTAGTGCGCTCGAATGGTACGATTTTGCAGTTTATGGCTTTTTCGCAAGTGTAATTGGCAGGTTATTCTTTCCAGCTGGAGATTCTTTTCAGCAGTTGATAGCGTCGTTCGGAGCATTTGCCTCCGGATTGATCGCGCGTCCGATTGGCGCTGTCATGTTTGGATATATAGGTGATAAATTTGGTCGGAAAAAAACTCTTGTTATCTCGATATATATGATGGCAATTCCAACGGCTCTTATGGGATTACTCCCAACTTACGAAATGATCGGATATTGGGCTGGAGTTTGTTTGACCATCATTAGGATTTTGCAGGGATTAGCTCTTGGCGGTGGTTTCACCGGAACGATAGTGTTTCTTTACGAGCACTCGAGCGACGATAAAAAATCCACGTACTCATCCTGGGCTCCGTTCAGTCTTGTAATGGGATTTATTTTAGGAGCTTTTGTTTCCATGTTAATGGACGGAATGTTAACTACTGAGCAGTTAGAAACTTTCGGTTGGAGAATTCCTTTTATAATAAGTGTTCTGGGAACGTTTATTGGTCATTACGTAAAACATAAATTAGAAGATCCGAAAGAATTTACTCAACAAAAAAAGAAATCAAATGATAATCTTTTGAAAAATCTGTGTACAAATCATTGGAAGGGATTAGTTCTTGTTACAATCACAGATATGCTAACCGCGTGCGGATATTTTCTGATAGCGATATTCTTCACGACGTATTTCGAAACGATTCTTAATATAGATCGCCACTCCGTGCTTATCATTCAGTCGATTAATATGGTTTTATTCTCTGTTTCTATATTACTTGGAGGATGGCTTGCCGATCGCCTGGGAAAACGTAGGCAAATGCTTGTCGCAACTTTGCTTTTAGCCGTTTTAGCTTTCCCAATTTTTCAATTTATGGGAGACAGGACATTCGCGACGGCATTTTGGGGGGAATTTTGTATTATATTCCTCTTTTCCATATATTATGGACCGATTCCAGCTGCTATTTGTTCGATGTTTCCAACGCGCGTAAGATTGGCGGGAGTTTCCATCGCACATAACTTTGCAATGGCTGCTTTCGGTGCATATGCGCCTACTTTAGCTACTTATTTAATAAAATGGTCTGAAAATATAGCAATTCCGTCGGTATTATTTATTATATCTTCTCTTGCTACGGCAATTGCATTATTTATATGGAAAGAAGGAGACGAATATTAGGACAGATGGCCGAGCGGTTTAAGGCACCGGTCTTGAAAACCGGCAAGGTGTTTCCACCTTCGCGAGTTCGAATCTCGCTCTGTCCGCCAACACGACAATGGACATAGTGGAGAATTTGAGGTTGTCCATGTGTTAATGTGCTGCCGAAATACGTTGTGATAGAGTCTTTTGAGGCATTGTCGTTATTTGCCTTTTCATCGTTTCTGCCGCTTAATTTTCTGCCAAAACATGCCTTTTCCTCGAAAAATCCCTCTCCGTTCTCCGCTAAAGTGTACCTGGAGATTTGGAAAGTACAATCTCCATAACAGTTGACGCTGAGAAGCTTGCCTGTCAAATCCTGATTTTTCTGGATTTTGGTTTAGAGAACGCGTACCGATACCGAGTGAGATGCGAACCGTAGGTCAGCGAAGCTAAATCTCCAGATTCTCTGTGGAGTTACAAGCAATTCATCGTTAAGAACCTCATCCCTCGTCGTTGCGAGGAGTTTAACGACGAAGCAATCCAGGATGTCAGTTGAATAGCATGAAAATACATCCATGATTTTTTAACATAATTCAGCCATTATCCTGCATATAAACCTAATTGAAGAAAGAATCAAATGAGTCGA
>JAIRMQ010000017.1 GCA_031258575.1 Holosporaceae bacterium
TAAATCAACTATGCTTCCCTCTGTTATCTTCAATGTATCACCTCATAATTCCTATATATCGAGGCAATTATAACTCATTCAATCTCTTTGTTAATCTTTCCATATGCGTCGGGCGGTAAGCAGAATCTTAATTAATATTTGTATCCTTTGTACAAATCCCTCTTCAAAACCCCTGTTTGAATTATCTTGGCTTAAGGATCTACAGAAAATTAATACGCACCGGAGTACCAAGCTTTAAAAACCAACACATCAGAAATGAGAAATGATGCTATGGCATTCCTCTTAACAAAAACACACGGTTATTACAAAATTGAAGCTCGCGACTGCGAAACAAATTTTCATGTTTGAAAAGTTTGGCAGCCAAGCCTCAATCCTAAAAAAAACCGCAACGCATTCCTGATGCCGCGGTTGACAAAGCTAGTTATCTTCCGCGTCCCCTAGCAGCAGCTACTGACACAGGCGCAGGCGCAGGTGCAGGTGCCTGATAAACAACAGGTTGTTGAACTGGTTGAACCACAGAAACAACAGGTTGTTGAACTGGTTGAACCGCAGAAACAACAGGTTGAGTAATAGCAGGTTGGAATATTCTTGCATACCATGCATCTAAATCAGCTCTAAGCGGATCACTAATTGCGATTCTGTTACCTGAAACCTGTTTATACAAATTTTCCAATAAAGCTACTAATTGTGTTCTTAGAGCGGAACACCCTTCCGCATACGTTTTTTCATTCGTTGATAAGTTTGCGGTTATTTCAACAACCGGAAGCCTCTGGACCGAAAACAGTATATAATCAAGTACGGCATCTGCATATCCTAGATTGACCAGATTACTATCTGCAAGCAATTTTGGAAGAAGATCGGCTAGCTTTTGTATAGCATTGTTTGCTTTTGTATTGTATCCCTTCATTTTACTGAGGCTTACATATTCCGAATATGCTTTAAAACATATAGCCAGTTGTATAAGTTGCGTAGCAGCATTTTTTGCATTTGTTATACTAGCGGAAGCGATTGTAGCGCCAGTTACTTTACTTTTTACTTCGTTTGGTATAGACTGTAGCACTCCGGCCATGGCTTTGCATGTCCATGCGCATACCCCAAAAGAGGAAATATACTGGCCTCTAACAAGAATTTTTTGAAGAGTTAGAAATGCCTCCTTGTTATCATCACCAACAGTAAACTCATTAGGATCTAGATCAGCCGCTGCTTGAATCATGTTAGTGCTAGTAACAGCGGCTAAAAACGCAAAAGTTGCAAATATTTTTTTCATTTTTTCATCTCCTATAATTAATGATCAGATATTATGCCTAATTAGTTAAAGAAAAGTAAAAAAGAGGACATTCTTTTAAAAAAAATTATAAAAAATAGGACGCAATTGAAAAGTATTTAATTTTATTAGAAAATTAATATATTATTGATAAAAGATTCAAGAGCAGAATATGGGATATGAAGATGCTTTAATAGCTGTTATTTGTCATGACTTAATTACTCCCTTCAATGCTATTAGTATTGGAGTAGAAGCGTTTGAGCTATCTCACGATTGGTCGCTATTGGAAAGTATAAAAGAGAGCTCAGCTAACGCGAACTCGATTCTGTGTTTTATTAGAGAGCTTTACTCGGTCAAATCCGATGATTTTAGCTATTCAGTAACTTCTTTGAATCAGACAGTTTCTAAGTTTCTAGAATTTCATCATATATCTCTCAAAATGCATTCCAATTCAGAAAACGTCATTCAACCTATCGGAAAAATCGCCATATATAATGCTGCAATTGCAAAAGGAATCCTGCCTATGGGAGGAGAAATTTCGATAAATACTAATTGTAATAATAGGAAAATCAGCACAACCTACTCGGGAGAAAAAGTCGTTCCCCCGAATATAGAAAATACGAATAATGACTATAGAAACGTCATGCTGGTTGGTTTATTAAAATTCCTAAATGAATTCAAATTCACAATAACTATCGAAAAAGAAGAATCTCATCTCATAATCACTGCACAAGGATAGAATTATTTACATGAACTTTGGATATTTATGTATAGTGGAGTAATGTGCGATTTAAATTCCGCGGAAAAATCACATAAATATTTTGCATCCCTGAAGTCACAAACATATTCCACCCGAATAATTTTATCTTTTAAATACGGAGAGACTTCTTCTATGGCATCTCCTGCTAGAATGCAATTGCTATTCACCTTGTCTTTAAAGGATTCACAGGATGCAACTCCAACTTCATCGTTATATCGGTAATATATATTATTCATCTCACTTTTTATAATAATTAGAAGCGGAGTATGTTCATTTTCAGATGAATAATGCAACGATTTTACCTTTCGTTCTATTATTTCAAAATAACTGACGGCGGCTATTGGAATATTGAGAGACAACGCTAGTCCTTTAGCGAAGCTCTGAGCTACGCGAATCCCTGTAAAAGATCCTGGACCGGAAATAGTTATTACTCCATCTATTTTTTGCAAATCAATATTATTAGCCTTTATAAGGTTATCCGCGGACCATACAAGATTGGAAGATGCGTCCATATTTTCGTTTGCTTCGTAAATATTATCTCCATAGCTGATGGCTATTGAGTATCTTTTTAGGCATGCTGTTACCGCAATGATATTTTTCATGATAAAACCTTCCTCATAACTAATGCGGTTTCATTTGTTCTTTGATAGTATCCGTTACGTTTATAAGCTATTTCATAACCGGATTTTTCATATGTTTTTTTTGCTATCAAATTATTTTCTGCAACCTCTAAGAAAATTGTTTTAACAGAGAGAACGCAAGCATAATTATCTATCTCTTTAAGGAGCATTTTTCCTATCCCGCGGTTCCTAAATTCCTGTAAAACACAAAATGTTAAGATTTCTATTTCGTCATAAACCATTTTGCAAAGAATAAAACCACGCGCTACATTCTGATAATTTAAAAAACCAAAGGAAGTATTAGAAATCAGGGTTTCTTGCATACTCTTCAAACTCCAGCTATCTTCAAAGCATATTTTATGCATTTCGGCAAGCAATTCGGCATCGTCGGAAGTGATTTCCCTTATCATTCAAAGTATTTTTTTAGAAAAGAAAGATATATCAACTCAAGATTTCTCAAATCCTTGATTTTTACTTTTTCATTTTTTTGATGGATTGTGGCGTCTGAAAGTCCAAATTCTATAACATCGCAATAAGAACACATGAATCTCCCGTCGGAAGTTCCTCCGGCAGCAGAAAAAGTAGGATCGATTCCTACAGTTTCCTTTATCGCAGAGGATAATTTTTCTTTCAAACTATCATTGTTGCAATAATATGCCTCTCCACTTGGAAAATATTCGAAAGATAAGCCATCGAAACATTTTGCTTCCTCTTCCAAAATGATTTTTAGTTTTTCTGTATTGTAATCATCTCCAAATCTAATATTTAGATTAGCAGATGAAAAATCAGGAACTACATTGGTGGCATAATTATTGGTAAATAGCATAGTTGCTTCCAAATTTGTTTCGGGAAATTGTTTATTTTCATGTCGCCAGTGATAATCGCTAATTCGCGCGATGTATTTACAGAGATTAGCAAGAGAATTCTTGTAATTCGCCGGATAAGCCGAATGACCCTGTCGACCGTGTGATTTCACGTTCACATTAAGACTTCCTCGATGCCCTAGATAAACTCTATCTCCTAATTTAGTGCTTGACGATGGTTCTCCAATCAAACAATGACATGGAATTGCATTGTTTTCAATCGTCCATTTTATTAAAGACGGCATTCCTTCTCGGGAGCCAATTTCTTCGTCTCCGGTGATAAAAACTTCGATCGTTCCATCGAACGGTTGCTGAACAAACTGCTGAACAGCGCAACAGAAAGCAGATATACCTCCTTTCATATCTGCAGCTCCACGACCTATTAAGAATCCGTCTTTTTGTATACCAGAAAATGGATCAACTTCCCAACTCTCTCCCGCAGGAACAACATCTGAATGTCCGATAAATCCGAGAATTTTTTGGGAGGAGCTTCCATACTTCGCGAAAAGATTTTTTATCACATTATTCGCGGATTGGAACACAAGAATTTTTGTTTCAAATCCGAGAGAAGACAGAAACAGCGAAATATAATCAATTGCTCCATCATCTTTTGGAGTTACGCTTTGACACCGGATTAAGCCAGAACAAAAAGTTAACACATCCATATAAATCCCTTTAATTTCATAGTGATTATACGCACTATAGATAAAAAAATGCAAAATCGTAGTGTTATTTTATACAAGGATTGCTGAATCCGCATTTTTTTTGTATAAGAAAATATGCGCGTCCTTAGCTCAGCTGGATAGAGCGTCGGCCTTCTAAGCCGTAGGTCGTAGGTTCGAATCCTACAGGGCGCACCATCGGAAGTTTCAAAAAAAGATTGCAAATTGGATGTCTTGAATAAAATTTTGTAAATTTTTGTAGGCTATTCCATTCCTCTCTTTTTAGAGGAATCCTCTAATGCAGCACAAATTAATACGGATTTCTATAAGACAACACCTTCAACGCGCTCAATTGTTTGATTAGTGAAAATCTTCCTTAACAAACTTTCTGCAAGCTTGTTATTGAGAAATTTTCTCAAAAAGATTTTGATTGACGCTCTACTTTAACATACCAACAAATCTACGACGGAGGAGTTTCATCGAACAATCCTGGTTTAGGAGAGAAAACAACAACGATTGGTTTACCCAAAACATAGTGTTTATCTTCATACTCAGGTTTGATAGACAGTACCCATAATCCCAATT
>JAIRMQ010000022.1 GCA_031258575.1 Holosporaceae bacterium
ACTCCTGTCAAACGACGAAACTCTTCCTCCGACAAAGACTTTAAACTCTTCCTTTCCATAAATCCCTCCTAAAACAACTATATCTTTATAACACATAATAGCGTTTCGAAAGAGATCTATTTAAAGAAGCAGAGGGATAAGAGAAGATCTCCGTATTGGTCATAGTAATGAGGAAAGTAGACTTAGAAAATTTTTTAGATAACTTCAGTAAATTGAGCGATCCGCGATAGAGCAAATAGGAGGAAGGATTCAGGAGGCATGTAATTCAGGGAGGAGTGAGGTCTGATTTTATTCCCGTCTATGATTTTCGATCATTGCTCTGGCCTCTGTTAACGTATAAAACGCCTCTCGATTACCCAAAAATAGTTTATCATTTGTGTTTCGACAATGAAGAAAGAGAATTCAGTAATCCGTTTATGAAAGCTACTTCATTTTTTTCAAAAAAGGCTTTCGATATCTCGACATACTCATTGAAAACAACATTCACCGGAATATCTTTGAAATACAGAAGCTCTGTGACTCCTAATCTCAAAATAGCCTTCATCACATTATTGAGTCTTTCGAATTTCCAATTTTCAGAAAGATTAGAAGAAATCATTTGATCAATTTCTTCGAGATGTTTTTCTGTTGCAGTTGTTAGCTTTGAGAAAAAAACCTCATCAAATTCAGATACTGAAAGAGTTTCTGAAATAAAAGCTTTCTTGCCATTTTCAAAATTTTGGACGGCTTTTTTTATTGTACTTTTAAGCATTACGGCAGAATAGACTACTTGTACGGCTAAAAGCCTTGTGGCACTGCGAAGTCCTCCTTGCGCATTTCGCGGTTTCTTACTATCTTCAACCATAAATTGGGAACTTCTTGCATAAATTGAGAGATTCTTCTCTGACTTCCGCCTTTATAGCATCATATCCAGATTTTGCATAATTCGAGAGTACTTTGAAGATCAAATCTGCAATCCGCAAGAATTCTTTCTCCTTTAATCCTCTAGTTGTCATAGCTGCGGATCCTATTCTTATTCCAGACGTTTTCGATGGTGGAAGAGTATCAAAGGGAATAGCATTTTTATTGCAAGTGATACCTGCTTCTTCGAGTTCTGTTTCAGCGATTTTTCCAGTAATTGATAGAGGAGTAAGATCGACTACAAACAAATGAGAATCAGTTCCGCCGGATACAATATTTAGTCCAAGTTTTTTAAGATGATTAGACATGGCTATGGAATTATTCAAGACATGCTGCGCGTACATCTTGAAATCTGGACGCAGCGCTTCTCCAAAAGCAACAGCTTTTGCTGCTATAGAGTGCATCTGAGGACCTCCTTGCACTCCCGGAAAAACAGCGCTATTAACTTTTTTTGCGATGGATTCGTCGTTAGTCATAATAACTCCCCCTCGAGGCCCTCGAAGAGTTTTATGGGTTGTCGATGTAACTATATGCGCACAATCCATAGGAGAAGGATATAAGCCAGTTACTATCAAACCAGCATAATGAGCGATATCCGCAACGAGATAAGCTCCGACTAAATCTGCTATTTTTCGAAATTTCTGGAAATCTATGCGACGGGAATAAGATGAAGCTCCAGCAACGATAATTTTCGGGCCGAATTTAAGTGCAAGCGACTTTACTTGATCATAATCAATAAAACCATTTTTATCTACGCCATATCCAATAGACTCAAACCATTTCCCGGAAATAGTGGGAGAAGCTCCATGGGTCAAATGTCCGCCCATTGCCAATTCCATACCGAGAACTCGATCTCCAGGTTTAGCCAGTGCATAAAATGCAGATAAATTGGCTTGAGCGCCTGAATGTGGCTGAACATTGGCGAATTTACAATTAAATAATTTACAAAGCCTTTCTATAGCAATGTTCTCGGCAACATCAACGTATTTGCATCCTCCATAGTATCTTCTTCCAGAATATCCCTCTGCGTATTTATTTGTCATTACGCACCCAAGAGCTGATAGTACTTCTTTGGAGACAAAATTTTCAGAAGCTATTAATTCTATCTGATTTTGCTGCCTATGCAGCTCGTCGGTTATCGCTTGAAATACCTCTTTATCGCTAATTTCTTCGAAAAAATATCCTGAAAAATTCACTTCTGCTCCTAACTTTCCAAATTACGTCTTTATTATTTTAATGATTCAAAATATTTCCGCGCCTGTTCTAAATCACTTGCTGTATCTATTGTAATAGGAGGATCTCTATCAATAGTATCGATTCCTATGGTCATATTATTCTCAAGAGCACGAAGTTGCTCTAGTTTTTCTCCTTTTTCTAAAGGACTTTGCGGGAGATTTACAAATTTTCTTAGACTTTCGGCCTGGAAACAATATATTCCAACATGACAAAAGTACGGTCCGTTGAATGGAATTGGAGAACGACTAAAATACAATGCTTTTCCACTATTCTCTGAGGTAAATGCAATAACTGGTTTAACAACACTTTCCTGAAGATAAGAATCATTTTTTATTGCAGAGGCTAGGGTAGTAATGTCGTAACGTTTTTCTTTTATAGATTCCACGCCAGTTATAATAAATTCTTTATCGATAAAAGGCAGATCCCCCTGCACATTAACGATGAACTTAAATTTAGCGTTAGTGTCATATGCCGACCATGCAGCAAAAACTCTATCAGTTCCTGATGGTAAGCTTGGATCGGTGATAACTGCTCGTCCTCCCGCGTCTCTAATCACACTTGCGATTTCTTCTCCATCGCAGGCGACTATAACTTCCCCCACATCGGATGCAACAACGCTTTCATAGGTACGACGGATAAGTGGTTTGCCACCTATATCTGCAAACATCTTTTTGGTTAATCTTACAGACGAAAGACGTGCTGGAATTACTACTAAAGTATCCATAAAACAATTCCTCTCTAAATGTGGTGCGGTCGAGAAGACTTGAACTTCCACGGATTTTACTCCATAGCGACCTCAACGCTACGCGTCTACCAGTTCCGCCACGACCGCTAAAAACAAAAACGCGACGAGATTACTTGAAAACATTCTCGAACCGTTTAAATACTCTTTTTTCAAGAATACCAACCGGTCCGAGAATGATAGCATTTTTTATGCTAAATTGAAATCAGAATATCCGACAACTTTATAAACTACATCCATGTTATGACGATCTACTTCTACTAATTTATCTTTTGAAAGTTTTCCATTCTTCATCGATTCTATGTCACATATATCACATAACTGTAGAGAAGTCGGGGTAACACTCCAAATTTTCTTTATCATGATATCTCCTTTGTTCAGTATAACCACTAAAGATTCAGGAACTAAGTTCCCTGATGGCTCTAAATATAGAGTAGATGAAGGACTGAAGTGCGGAGCAAAATACGATCCGGCTTTTACCGCAAGTAACTCGCTTTTAGTCGCCAGCTCTAATGGACGCTGTCTCCATTCTGCAGGAGAGCAGATCTTAATAACCAACTTAGAAGGATTTTCATTATCCGAGCTAATGCAATAGAGCGGAATACAATTCTCTCTCGAAGTTATCTCTGTTCTGCGATTTCTACTAAACTCTACCGGAGACACCAACCTGTTTTCATGAGATACTTCTTGTAAAAGTTCCGCTGGTTCGCATCTAAAAGCATGCGATAACCTACGAATAAGATCAGTATTCAACCTTCTTGAACCTGATTCCAATCTTGATAGATAAGAAATAGAAATGCTCGTAATTTCAGACAGAGTTTCTAGAGTATACCCACTTCTTTTGCGCAAATACTTTAGATGTGTCATCGGAGCATCTTTCCTTTTTCTGCCAATTCTGCTACTCAAGCTCATCTCCAGTGCATGGGGATCGTCGAAATCAATTTCTTTCATTGGACTTAAACTTTGTCTTGCCATATTAACCTCTTTTTCTTAAAACACATATTCTATATACCAGACGGCAAAAGCAATGTCCATAGCAAAAATCAAAGAAATCATCATATAAAATATATAAAAAATTTTATTCGTCTATCTTGTTGAAAATACCGCCATTATCGAATTAATAAAAAAGTTAAGATAATAGTTGAAAAATAATGTTTTAAAAGCATACTAGTATGTGTTTTGTGCATTGAAAAATATGCATTTTTGTTGTTTGAGTAGTTTTTGTAACTAAATTAGCGAGAGGCGGTTGCAGTGTGAAAACTATAAAAAACAATGAATTATATTTGCAACATACAAAACAATTGCGAAAAATACACAGCGGCAAAAAACCATTTTCCCAAAAGATTAAATTATCGACATATAAGTCCTATGCGCATCTAAAAACTCATTATTTACTTAAGAAAAGAAAAATAAAATTGCATCGGCTAAAATTTGTTTCCGATATCAAACTTGAAAATATTTCTAAAATTATTACTGAAATAGATTGTCAAGATACTCAAATTCTACCTCAAAAATATGTTCTTCGAAAAAATCCTTACAATGATTGGAAAAATGAAAAAGAAATAATTGATTGGTTGGAATCTGTTGGTATCGTTGTAAAACGCGCAAGTTTTTCAAGGTTCTTAATCAAAAATAGAATTTTTTCTCTTAACAGCCTTTTAATTTTCGCGAACAAAAAGCGCTTGGAATTGGGATTAAGCCCATTTTATTTGGAAGGTGTTACAGAAGACTAGAAATGCGGCGTTGTATAAAGCAAGGCTAACAATCAAGAAGCTAGCATCAAACCGACTCATTGTTTTCTCTGGTTACAGGGCAGAAAGCATATAATTTTGTAAGTGTTGGCTGTAAGAAACGTTATCGTGTAATTCATTGAAAAAATAATGGAAAAATCCACTTAAACTAGGTCGAGAATTTTTTAAGAATAGCGAAAAGAAGCAGATTATCGCGGATTGCGAGGAGTAAAATCTTACAAGTTTAACCTGTACTTCTAGTCTTTCCTTGAATTTATGCGTAACATAAAAAAATAAGAAAAATTATTTATATTTCGAACTTAATGTAATAATCTTTAGATGTTAACTAATGTAGTAATGTGGTATGTCTATGTTCTCTTTCGATAAATATTCTTATGAATCCAGATTGCTAAAGTTGTTGCAGAATAGTTTCTTAAAAACGGCTCGTCGCAATAAAATTTTAGCAAAGTGGGCTGGAGGACGCATGGGTTACAAAGATAGTGCTCTAAATAAATATGTGAAAAGCATGATCCTTTCGTATCTTATCGCTCCAAGCGATAGAAGAATAATTAATCGTATTCTATCGGATTTTAAAAAAGCAAAAATAAAAATGACAGAAGATGATATTCGAAAAAAAATCAAAGCAGTTGAAGAAAGAATCCAATCAAGGCATAGCTGTGTCGATTGATTTTTCTATCAATGATTCTATTGCGTTTCTCAAATTAAATACTCCACAAAAATTGAACGCTCTTTCTTCCTTAGTGATGAGAGAAATCGATAAAAAACTTATTGATGTGGACCAAAAAGCGAAAGTTTTGGTAATTACAGGTTGCGATAGAGCTTTTGCCGCAGGTGTAGATATAAAAGAAATAGAAAGTCACTCAAGCGAATCAGCTAACCTTCTAAATTTCATAGATTGTTCTTGGGAAAGCGTCTCTAGAGTAAAAATACCGACAATAGCCGCAGTTTCAGGATACGCGCTTGGAGGAGGATTCGAATTAGCCCTAATGTGCGACATAATTATAGCTGCAGAAAATGCTAAGTTTGGATTTCCAGAGGTCAATCTTGGATTAATGCCAGGAATGGGAGGACACCAATTTCTTACCAGAATCGTGGGACCTAAAATAGCTGCTGAGCTTATAATGAGTGGAGATCCTATATCTGCAGTGCGGGCACAAGAACTAAACATCGTGTCTCGTGTAGTAGAAAATAGTAAATTGATTTCTTGCGCTATGGATATAGCTCGAAAAATCGCTGAAAAACCTATCGCAAGTCTAAAAGTGATTAAGGAATCTATTGGATTAGCGCAAAATAGTCCGTTGATTCAAGGAATAAAAAGTGAACGACAGATGTTCCGAGCGCTTTTTTCCACAAAGGATAAAGAAGAGAGAATCTCGCGTTTTCTTAAGCGCGATAAAACTCAATAATGGAATATTTTGCGTTAGAAAAAAGAACATTTTGTGACATTTTCTTTAATCTTTGGCGGTTTATAAAAATATCTGCGTGGTAGTTATCATGAACTTGACTAATCAGAGCATAATCGACGAGATCGTTCTTCAATGCATAATTATACAACTGACCTCCGCCAATTATCCAAAAATCTTGATATGGAACTTCTTCAAGCGAGTAAAAAATCTCAATATCATCGGTTGATTCTAGGGTTTTGGAAATAACACAATTAATCCTGTTTTTTAGCGGACCTTTCGAAAGAGAGAAAAATGTATTTCTCCCCATTACTACGATACTGCCTGTTGTTTTTTTATAAAAGAACTTTAGATCTTCGCTGAAACTCCAGGGAATTGTTCCATTTTTGGAAATTCCAAAATCAGAATCGACTAACGCGATTAACTTAATCATCTCATGTATCTATTCATATTGCATAGCGTTAGAGTGTAGTTTGATTTTCACTATGATTCCATGAGAAATTAATTATCTCAAATTTTTCAATGGAATAGGCGACAAAGTTGCTAATTGTATTGCTCTTTTCGGATTACACAAAATAGAGGCTTTCCCTGTCGATGTTTGGATTAACCGCATCATTAAAGATCGGTACAATTGTGATTTCAATATAGAACGTTTTCAAGGATATGCAGGAATTCTGCAACAATATATGTTTTTCTATGAAAGAAGTATGAAACAAGCAGAATCTTAAAAAATGACTCTCTTAAAATCGTTCTGTTAGTGTCTGTTTTTTTATCTTAACCGATGGCGAATTTCATAAATTCTTGTTATACATACATACTAATGCCAGACTAGCTCAGTTGGTAGAGCAACTGATTTGTAATCAGTAGGTCGTTGGTTCGAATCCGACGTCTGGCACCACTAATTTGGAGAGTATATATGTCTGGGCATTCGCAGTTTAAGAATATTATGTATCGAAAAGGGGCTCAAGATGCGAGGAAAGCTAAAGTTTTTTCAAAAATATCGCGAGAAATAACCGTTGCAGTAAAGGAAGGTGGAACAGATCCAGAAAGTAATACTAGATTAAGATCTGCGCTAATAAGCGCTCGTTCGGAGAATATGCCGAAAGATAATGTAGATCGCGCTGTCAAAAAAGCGATGGGAGGAGAAGCTGGAGTAGATTACACAAGTGTAAGGTATGAAGGATATGGTCCTGGAGGTGTTGCGATTATTGTTGAAGGACTGACCGATAATAAAAATCGTACCGCTTCGGACGTAAGGTCTTCTTTTTCAAAATTCGGAGGAAGCCTTGGAGAAACGAACAGCGTCAGTTTTCAATTCGATAGAGTTGGATATATTTCTTATCCCGTTAAAATAACATCTGAGGATGGGATGTTTGAGGCAGCTATCGACGCGGGTGCGGATGATATGACCGCCGGTGACGAGGTTTTTGAGATCATTTGTAAAATGGATAAACTCTCCGAAGTAAGAGATAAACTTATTAAAAAATTCGGAGATCCACAGGAAGCAAAGGTCACGTGGATGCCAAAAAATACCGTTCCAATTAACAAAGATACTGCTCAATCGTTATTTAAACTAATTGAGCAACTTGAAGACAGCGATGATGTTCAATCTGTAACAGCTAATTGTGATATTGTAACTGCCTAACCTGTAAGCTTAGCAAGAATGTTCTTGAAATGGTTCTTGCCAATGCCCAGGAATCATAGAAGTTCTTCCCAATAGTGTCTCGCTGATTTTTAAAGGAGGTACGTTTTTAGGAGTAAGCTTCAGAGTATAAAAGAAAAAATCACCTAGATATCTACGGATCAGCGATTTTACTTCATTCATATATTTCCTATCAGTAATCAAGTGAAAAATTTTTCTGTAATCATCATGAATTAGATTAATTTCAATTCCGAATGATGAGACGAAAAATAGCTTACCGAGTTCTGAGTCACATCCTAGTCTCATGTTTCCTAGCTTTTGTATATTATTACGCTTTATCGTGAAAGTTTTAAATTCACGTATCTCAACGATAAAATGAAAGAAAGACGAGATAATAGTTTTTAAACCGGTAACGCTCCTTTCTTTCGTCCAAAAAAGATATGAAAGACGCGACATTTTTCTGTCCATAGTTAGTGGATTTTCTCCGAAAAAAGACGCAATTGTGCGTAGTAGAAGACAATTTGATTTATGACTTTGTAGATTTAACCATCTGCGCTTACTAATTTGATATGAAATTCCCAGAAGCCGTGTATTAAAAATATTTATAAACAAACTGGACGAGGTATCTTTCTCCAATGATCTTTTGAAGATTAATTCAGCATATGGCGTGGGCAATGGTCCATTCAATCCTGATATCGCTAATCTTTCCACATAAATTACTGGTATTTCATTAACTATGAGAATCTTTTCAATTTCCGTACCTCGCAGATGGAAAGAATTGATTGTTTTAGTTTGGAATGGCGCGATTGAAAGGTCTGTTTCTTTTCCAAACGAAATTTTGGAGCTGTACTCAAAGATATAAACTGCCATTTCAAAGGAAAACTGTTTAGAGTAATTATATAATTCTTCCTTTAGAGATAATTCTTTATTCCCACCTGATGATTCCATTTCTTTATAATTCCATTTTTAATAATACTTTTTACCTCAACATCTGTGAACGTACTAATCGAGTTATATGATGCTAAAAACTTAGATAGGACCAAACTAAGAGGTAATCCTAGATTTTGAATTGTATCATCAAAGGTAATTTCTATGCGCGTCCCTCGTACGAAACCTCTCCAACATTGCTCATCTATTCTTCTGGTTGTTAATTCACTACTTACAGAAGAAATAGCGTCTATTTCTCTTTCTAGCGATGATCCTGTTATATTTGCGAACGTTCGCAAAACTTCTCTAATTTTCTTTATTCCGTCGTTACTAAATGAAATCGAGTTTAAGGACAGCGCTGATATTAATTTCCAAAGTATTTCTCCGCTTTTCGGGGAAGGTTTCTGAGCCGTTGGACGATCTACGCAATAAATATTTTTCACAGGAATTGATAGCTCTATTTGTAATTCTCCATTTGCTGGAATTTGTTCCGCCGCTCCTCTATTAGTACACAGGCTGTAACCATAAAATATCTTATCTGCAGGGTATTGCGGATTAAAATCCATGTCGACGAAAGAAACGAAAACATCTTCTCCTATTGGAAGGTGAGATTTTTTTCTTCTCGATTTCCAAAATATTTTGTTATCCATACAATAATCGCAGGAGAAAAATTCCGGTATATAAATTTCATCATTATTTTCAGAATCAACAGCAACGATTTTTTCAATTGTATATATTTCATTAGTGTTATAAAGCCTATAGTCTGGAACTAAGCAGTATTCAACTTGTCTTTGGTCTAAACGTAATGGTTCTGTTACTTTATGAAATAAGTTTACGGCAGGTACTGAGGAAATTGAAAAGTTTTTCTCCGAAATTTCCATTGCAATATCGCTTCCTAACGGAATATAGAGAAAATTATCTCCAGCTAGATCCAGATTCTGCGGAAAATGAACTTCAAATCCATGGAATTTGTCTGGAAAAGCGAAATACTCATGTAATAATCTGAAACCCTTATGAACTGTTTGTGGATATAAAAACAGAGATTGATTATCATCAATTCCGATTGGTTTTGCCGTAGCTAATTGGGTATACCGATCGTTTTTTTGCAAAAGTACACATTCTTCAGTGGAGAAAATCGTAGCGAAAATCTTTCCTTTCAAAAGTGCATTTGCTAGGAGATAGAATTTTAAATTTTTCGGAGAAATTTGCGTCGAATTGCCTTTGATTCCTATTTTTAGATAATGGATAGAGCGTGCATAGTAGGAAGGAAGCTGTTCTTTGGTAATAACGGAAGCTTCGGTTATTTCTAATGGCCATATCTGCAGATCATGAGACGTCATAAATTGACATATCTCTCCGGAATGACTTTGAATGTGCAAAGAAGTACTTTGGGGAACTACAACACCTGGAGCTTTCATCGCTCGTGATTGATCTACAGTAAAATTCACTAAAACGCAGGAGGGCGTTGGTAAAGTAAGTGGTTGATATATAATATCCAAGAGAGTTTGGGCTATTTCTGGAAATTGGTCGTCTATTTGCTTTTGTAATTTCCCCGTAAGAAATGCAAAACTTTCAATGAGCCTTTCGACATGCGGATCAGAAGATTCATTTGAAGATAGATCAAGCCTGCGCGCAATTTTAGGAAAACGTTGAGCAAAATCCTTTCCTGCACTTCTCAAATAAGAAAGCTCATGTTGATAATACTCTGATAAAATATCTATGTCGCTTTTAATCATTCTTGATAAATACACATCTATTGTTTAAAAAGTCGTTAATGCTCCTTTTGAATCGATATGCGAATTCATATCGGTATTTAAAAAAAATGCTTGCTCAAGACTTTTATTGTATTATATATTTCTTAGCAGACAAAAAGAGTTTCTAGTGCATATTACAAAAATCATCAATATTCTCGCTATAATTGGAGTGGTTTGTTCACTTTTTTTTTCAACCGAAACTTCTCAACAAAAACAAAAAAACATATTGCCAACAAGCGCGAAAAAAATCAAGCGCACAGAGGAATATGTTTCTCCAGAACCGTTTCCTGAATTAGTAAATCCAATGAATGTAAGAGAAGTTTTCCTCTCCTCCAGAGAAGAAGAGGAATACTACTTTCAAAAAACATGGGATCCATTAAAGACTTTAGAACAGAATCGTCGGATTTTAGTTGATTCATTCATGAAAAACTGTGTGGACTCCGTGGTTGATTTCTTGCATACAGATAAAGGATTGATATTGGTAACGAAATCTCAACCAAACGGAATGTTGCTACAATCAGCGGATGTTGAAGAATTTCGCACTAGAGATATTGTGGAAGTGATTTATTTAATGACAGATTCCCCTATATTTTGTCGACTGGTCAGGGCATTGTTGACTAAGTATAAGACATTGCGATACAGACCGCAAAAGGCGGTATTTTTGTATACCAAAGGGGAAGCAAACCACGCATCATACGATATTATCCATCATGTATTAAATCTTAGAATAAGTGATTTAGAAGTTCTTTCCGCTTTCGATTGTACCAAGCATAAACTTCGTTTTGGAGCAACTGTCTTTCATGAAATGTTACATTGGTATCATAAAGTTTGCGATTTAGAATCGTTCGTAAAACGAAGTAAATCTACAAGCTGTATTCAAAAGCATTTTTTAGAAAGCCACACTGGTTTTTTCTTTATGGGATATAAAGATATCGCCTTAAAAGGATTTTCCAACGACGAGGAATATTTAACAATCTATGGATTAAAAGAAGATTATAATGGAGAACTAGTAATAGACAGTCTTTCTGAAGCCTCTTATACTTACGAACAATATGGATATATCAGAGGAAGTCATACTGTTTTTACAAGTTTTTCTGACGAAAAGCATTTCATTTTATCCACAAGAGATCCTTCTCTGCTCAAATTATTCCAGACCAAAGAATATTCAAAATTCGGAAAAGGAGAATTTAAATGTGCAAACTGACTTTTTTTCAAGACACTCTATAGCGTTTTCACTATAGATTCTGTCATTTTTTTTGCATCCCCTAGCAGCATTATAGTATTCGGAGCGTAAAATAATTCATTATCGATGCCGGAATATCCTGTCGCCATAGATCTTTTTACAAACAATACCACTTTTGCTTTTTCTACTTCCAGTATTGGCATACCATATATAGGACTTGAAGGGTCTTTTTTAGCGGATGGGTTAGTAACGTCATTTGCTCCAACGACATAAGCGACGTCACTAGAAGAAAATTCTTGATTAATTTCTTTTAGCTCGAAAACGTCGTCATAAAGAACTCCCGCCTCGGCTAGTAGAACATTCATATGCCCCGGCATACGGCCTGCTACGGGATGTATAGCGTATTTTACAGAGATTCCTTTTTTCTTCAGCATATCACTCATCTCTTTTAATGCATGCTGAGCGTGAGAAGTTGCCATTCCATAACCAGGAACAATGATAACTGATTTTGCGTTTTTCAAAATGAAAGCTGCATCTTCCGGAGCGCCTTGCTTAATAGACCCTTGAGTTTGTGCAGATGTTGATTCCAAAGCCTTTTGTTCTGTAATTATATTAATTAATGATCGATTCATTCCTTTACACATTACATAACTTAGTATCGCGCCGCTCGCTCCAACCAATGCTCCCGTAATAATAAGAAGATCGTTCTGAAGTGTGAATCCTATACCAGATGCGGCCCATCCGGAGCATGAATTTAACAGCGAAACCATGACTGGCATGTCCGCTCCTCCAATTGGTATTAGTAATGTAGCTCCGATAATGAAGGATAAAATGTTCATTAGAACAAACGCGCCATGATTTTCAGTAATGACAAAATACATCAGCGAAGAAATCAAAGAAAAGGCTAAAAAGGTGTTTAAGGCCGGATTAATGTTCGATCCTTTGTATAAGCCATGTAATTTTAGAAAGGCGATTACAGATCCAGAGAAAGTGATAGCACCAATGGCAGAACCAAGTCCGATTTCCATTAACTCAATGCTTCCATGATTTAAAAAAACTTCAGATGTCGGATAGTAGACAGAAAAAGCTATTAAAACTGCAGATAAGCCAACTAAGCTGTGGAATCCAGCTATCAATTGAGGCAATGCAGTCATAAGTACGCCTCGAGCAACGAAAATTCCTATAGCTCCACCAATTGTTACGGCGAGTAGAATATTGCAGATATTTGAAATATCCATGCTAATAATAGTTGCGGCAAAAGCCATAACAATTCCCACAATACCGCATATATTTCCGCGAAGAGCAGTTTCTGCAGAAGCCAAACCATTTAGTGCGAAAATAAAGCAGATTGAGCTAATTATATAAAGCGTATCTATCATTTTGTTTTATCCATTTTTCTAAACATTTTTATCATTCTGTGAGTGATAGCAAATCCGCCAAAAATATTAATAGAAGTGAAAAACACAGCGATAAAAGCTAATATACGAGAACAGTGGCAATGCCTATGGGCTAATGAAAAAATCGCGCCTACTATAATGATACTGGAAACCGCATTGGTAACTGACATAAGAGGGGCATGTAATGCTGGGGTTACTCTCCAGATAACGTAATATCCAATGCAGCAGGCAAGGATAAAAACGGTTATTCCATGAACTCCTGTCGTTCCAACATTTCCATTGAGCGCCTCGCTGTAAACAATGTCATAAAAGCCTTGTATATATTCCATGGTTAATCTCCCAAAAACGGCAGATTATAACAGGGAATAGTTAAATATTAATAGATTTTGTTTAGGATGTATCATCTGCTAGGCCTATTTCAATAGTTACTTCCTGTCATTGTTTCTTTTTTTCTAAGAAAGCTTAGAACTAATTTTCATTGACCGTTTAAAATGGTTGCGGGGGAAGGATTTGAACCAACGACCTTCAGGTTATGAGCCTGACGAGCTACCAGACTGCTCCACCCCGCGACAGCTTTTTCAATATATAGAATGCGTAAAAATATTACAATCCGAAAACTACACTTTTTTCATACTCCAGCGTACTCTATTGGAAGATATAGTTCTTAATGAAAGAACGGAAATTTTTTGGAGATTGCCGTTGATTATTGTGTTTTTTCCAAAATCGAAGGATAACGATACACTTCGATCGAAATTCCAGATCCATCTTTCACCATTTTTTAGATCCATGGAGAAACCGTTCTGATATTCAAGCATTGTGATGTCTGTTTTAAAAGGTAGTATTATGCAATGCAATATATTGAATGATTCAGTTGAAATTATTTCTTCACAACGAATATCCATGCCAAGCTTATTAATATATAATTTTTTTTCGAATGTCACGTCGTGGTCGTTTACAATAAACTCAGATTTTCCATTAAACCAGCTGTTGCTTTTATCTTTATAAATTTCATGGTCTATTTTATTTTTTCCAGAAAACAACAGTTTGGAATCGCTGAAATACAAATATGTTCCCAATATTATTCTTTGCGGACCCGTACTAAATTCAATCGGCAGATATCTATTTTTTATATCGATAAAAAGACTTCCTCCGAAAGACTGAAAACGGAGATAGTTTGGATGAATTAACAATGAATTGTCGTTCTTCACCCGTGCAAGTAGCGCGTCTATATACGAGGGAGATGGAGTAAATTCACTTCGGAAAATACTTATTCCACCATCAGAGTGCCTGATTGTTTTTATAATAGTAGCTAGTTTAGATATATTATCCGAGATCTCACGCGGAACTTTCTTTTGGTAAAGTAAAATGATGGATTGAATATCTATTAAGCAGCGTAAAACTATTAAAATTTCTTGCGGAGTTTCGCATGATTTCGCACAATTTACTACTTCTAAAAAAAAAGATAATTCCCGAATTGATTTAAAAAGACTTTTTTTATCGTTCAATGCGGAAGATCCTATTGCAATAGCTCTAATTAGTCGTAATTTTTCTGAAACTTTCATCGGCAAATATAATAGTCTTTTGGCAAATTTTATTTGCCGAATCAGGCTTTTTATAAAAACAGCGTTGAATTTTGCACTGGAAATTTGGGAAATCAAATTGTATTGCATAATCCAGTTGTAAATTCTCTCGGAAACATTAACGATATTCCATGATAATTTATCTAATTTAGAGAATTTTTCTATCCAAAAAGTGATGTTTTGCTGCATTGGCAGATACCAACGTCGGTCTATGTTTAGATTAAGAACAGATATCCACTCGAATGAATGTAATTCTGATTTTTCTTCATCTGAAAAATCATTTGAATACAGAAAAGTCGGTATATTTTTTATTAAAACGGGGCGGCCGGTGCATTTAAGTATAGAAACTTGGCTTTGAGAAATTACATCCACAGAGTATTCAGAGGGAAAAGTATTATTGAGCTTGTTGCTAATTTTTCTTTTAGATAGCGAGACTAAAGTAAGATGGTACAAAGGAATTCTAGAGGCCCAAAAGTGTAATTTCGCCCAATGAACTTTGATTGTTCTGATCAAGCTCATAAATCTGTTAACTTTCTTTTAATTTTTGAATCGCATTGGAATAATTTGCATTTTTAAAAATATATGAGCCGGAAACAAAACTATTTGCTCCGCATTCTTTGCATTGCCTGATATTTTGATCGGTTATTCCGCCATCAACGCATATTTCCATCGATGCGGGTAATAAATTTTTCAATTCGGAGATTTTTCTTAACTGAGATTGGATGAATTCTTGACCTGAACTTCCAGGATTCACTCCCATGACCAGAACCATATCCAGAACATCGAAACAATAATCGATTACGTTAATAGACGTAGTTGGATTTAAAGCAAGACCGGTTTTTTTCCCCAACGATTTTATAATGGAAAGACTGCTATGCAGATGAATCGTACTTTCCGGATGGATTATTATCATGTCCGCTCCAGCAAGAGCAAAATTCTCAATATGCCTCTCGACGTTTATTACCATGAGATGAACATCAAATCTTAATTCCGTTAATTTTCTATGATTTGCAATAATATGATGACCGAAAGTAATGGCTTCCGTAAAATTTCCATCCATCACATCCCAATGAATTGAATCAGCGCCAGTTTTTTCAATGCTACGTATCTCTTCTCCTAATTTAGTTGGGTCGGCTGATAAGATTGATGGACAAATTTTCATTCTTCGCTTCCTATACCAAAGATAGATGAAAATTCTTGCCATTCTCCTTTACTTAACCCGCTTTTTTCTTGAGAGATTTTTTCTCCCTTTATGATACGTTTTATTAAATTGGTACATTCTTGTGATAGAGTAACTGTACGTTGTCTATAGTTAACAAATGCTTCGTAGGTAAACGGAAGCCATTTTTTCAATATTTCCAGAATTACATTTGCATAGCACCTTATTTCATATTGTGCGTGAGAATCAGCTCTCAACCTTAGGAAATGCATGAGATTGTGTAGATCTATTTTCCAATACATTTCTGTATAAACGTTAACAGGAAGCACAGTTCTGGCCAGTTCTCGTGTTAGCTGCAAATTATTCAACATATACAGATATTTTTCATATGCGTTTGTAGAAGATTCCGATAGAATTTTTTTCACTTCCTCCGCAAATGCGATTTTTTCGGAGGATTTCCCTTGTTTATTCATTTCAGACTGCTTCGTCAACTGTTCAATTTCAGGAATATAAAATTCATTGCTTAAAACCGAGTACCTAGCCGAGTATTCATTTATACTGGCTGTCCGATGCCTTACCCAATGTCGTGCAACGAATATCGGTAGTTTAATGTGTAATTTTATCTCGCACATTTCGAAAGGAGTGGTATGTCCGTGTCGCATGAGATAACTTATCAATCCACGATCTTCCTGAACCTTTTTTGTGCCTGCTCCATAGGAAACGCGCGCTGCTTGGACTATAGACGAATCCGTTCCCATATAATCTACAACGCGGATGAAACCATGATCCAGCACGGAAATTGGTTTATATAAAATCGACTCCAATTCTGGAGAAGTTGTTCTCATGGTAGTCATGGAACATTCTTTTCTATTTTTTTCAATTTCATTTTCAAATAATTCCGGAGAGGATTCATGCATAATTTATCTTCCAACTAACCGCAGCATTATATAAAATACCAAAGAATAAAAGCAACGCTTGGAATTCGTGAATGAAAATAATATCCTGGAACGTAAACTCAATTAGAGCAAGAATTGATAATTTTTTAATAGTGGCTTCTAAAGAAAAACCAGATATTATTTTATTACAAGAAACACGCGTTGAAAATTCTTTGTTTCCGAGGGAACCACTTGAAGAATTAGGATATAACATCGCCATGTACGGACAAAAAGGAAGAAATGGAGTAGCTATTTGTTCGAAATATCTTTTAGAAGAAGTTACGACAGACTTTTCCAAAGAAGCTCGTTATATCGAAGCGTTTACCGGCGGATTGTTCGTGGCTTCCATTTATGTTCCTAACGGACAAGAAGTGGATACGGAGCAATATTTTTATAAGTTGGATTTTTTGAAAAAACTGAAGGATAAATTTTTATTTTTCAAAAACGAAATATTCATTGCGGGAGGAGATTATAATGTTGCGCCTTATCCGAAGGATATTTACATAGTTGGATACGAAGGTATTGCGGGCAGTCCACGCGAAAGACACGCCATGGAAGAACTAAGAGCAACTGGATACTTAGATCCGCTGGAGAATAATGGTTTTACTTGGTGGAGCTATCGTCGACGAGATTTTCAACAGGACGATGGATTTAGAATAGATCAATTCTATTTATCTCCTCAAGCGCAAAAGCTTTTTTCCTCCGGAGGCGTTTTACGATATGCAAGAGGACTGGAACGCCCATCTGATCACGCGCCAATTTTCTGCATAATGAATCTTCATCCATAATTTTTCCCAGCGGCCATAAAGTAATGTTTTCGCCATTACGATACATACTATGAAATTGCTTTATGCATGAGTAAAAAGTCTCAAATAAATGATCCAATACTTCAGAATGAAGAAAATATCTTTTTCTACTAAATCCAGACCATTACTAGGTGCCGTATTAAGCATTCGCTCTCTTAAGATAAACTAGAGACATTTTTGATACCTTTACACTATCTCCGAATTATGCCAAAAATATCATAAATTTGGTGTTTCTGGTGAAAAAAGCAATTTTAGCTTTATTTTTTATATTTTTTGGTTCTAAGACGGAGATTCTTAACTTCACACTTGAAAACGGTCTCCAAGTAGTTTGTATTGAGAAAAAGAATCTTCCTATTGTTTGCTTTTCTATTTGGTATAAATGCGGTTCGAAAAACGACGAAAGATCAACTTCGGGAGTTGCGCATTTTCTTGAGCACATGGCTTTTATGTCGAATAAAGGAGAATTTTCCAATTTCTTAGAAGATATTGGAGCGGAAAAAAACGCTTTTACCTCTTTCAATACAATATGCTTTTTTGAGCTAATCTCTAAGGAAAATATAGAAACGGTTCTTCAACATGAATCGTCTAGAATGAAGCATCTGCAGATAGACGATGAGATTTTTAGTTCCGAAAAAAAAGCGATTTTGGAAGAACGCAGTAGGAATATCGATAATGATGTAATGGGAATTAATTCAGAAGTATTTTTAGCCAATGCATTTAATCGAAAAGCTGGAGGAATTCCGATTATTGGATGGAAACATGAGATTGAACGCATAACCAAAGAAGATTTGTATCAGTTCCACAATAAATGGTTTGCTCCTAATAACGCTATTATCGTGATTACTGGTGATTTTGATGTAAGGCATATCAAAGGACTTGTGGAAAAATATTTTGGAAGCGTAGAACGCAAAGAGATTTCCTTAGAGCCAGTTAAAAATTTCACTCCTTGTTGTCAGAAGGAAGTTAAATACGGATCCCCTAAAAATGGATCCTCTGCTGGTATTGAATATTTGTACCAAGTACCATTTCAACTGAAAGGGAATTTTCGAAAATCAATAGCTCTTGGTTTAGCTATAGAAGCTATGAATCAGCCGAATTTTTTCATTAAGAACCAGCTAAAGGATATTTATAGTTATGCTATTGAAACTACATTTACATATGTAAGAGGAATATTCGAGTGCGATGTCGTAGGATTCGAAGTAGGACTTGCGAACATCGATAACATTAGTGATGTTGTAAAAATGTGGAGATATCTCAAAAACAGATTATTAAAAACAGGAATTTTAGATTCAGAATTGGCGGAAGTAAAACGAAAGAGGCTTCTTGCTGTGGCTCACAGAGAAGATGACATTTGGAGGACATCTAATTATTTCGGACGTTTATTATCTAGTGGATATTCCGTAGAGGAAGCGCAATCAATCGATAAAATTTTAGAATCGATTACCTCACAAGAATGTAACGATGTTTTAAGAGAAGTTTTTTCATTTGAGCCGTTTGCTATATTAAAGAATGTTCCGAAAGGATACGACCGTGAATAAAGTACTTATCTTTCTTCTAATTTTTCAATTAAATTTTCTTTGTGCAACAGAAGTGAAGGAAATAACAAGTAAAAATGGAGTAAAGTTTTGGTACATAAAAGACACTGATTCTCTGTTGATTAATATGATAATAGCGTTTAAAAACGCGGGGGCGGCGCATCAGCCTGAAGACAAAGCAGGACTTCCTGTTTTTTTCTCTAGCGCAGTATTTTGTGGTACCGAAAAGTATTCAAAATCCCAATTCACCGAAAAATGCTCTAATTTAGCAGCTTCGATATCATGTCAAGCAGATCAAGATAATCTTTATTTTATTTTTTCTGCACCGAAATTAACATACGAAGAAGCGGCAGGTCTATTTAATAAATCCATAATATCTCCTTCTTTCGAAGAAAAAAAAGTGAAGATAGCGCAAGATATGGAAGCGGATTTTTTAAGCAGTCTTGCGGCTAATCCCATGGAAGTAGCATACTACTCTATTCTTCCATCAATAATTTTTAAGTCTTCTCCGTATAGTTATGGAATCTATGGATCTGCTGAAAATTTTGTAAAGTTATCCATAAATGACCTAAAGGAATATAAAAAACGATTCCTACGAATAGATAATTCCGAAATATGCATTTCTGGAAATCTTTCAGAAAAGGAGGCCGCCTCTTTAGTAGATAAAATCCTTTTTCAAGTTGAAAAGAATACTGAATTAAAGGATTGCATTGAGGACGTTGTTCCAATTATAACAGCGGATGTAAAGAAATACTACGCAGAAGGACCTCAAGCCTCTATTCTTTTCGTGCAAAAAGCAGAAAGACCGTTGTCTCCTAAGCGTTGTGCGGCAAAAATAATTTTTAAAATTCTTGGAGAAGGCGGAGTTTTTAAAGGAAGAATTCTTTCGGAACTCCGTACTAAAAAGGGACTGATATATAACGGATCCATAGGGGTAATTGATTTAAAACATGCGAGCTATGCGCTTGGATATTTACAAACTGATAATTCAAAAATTCAAGAAGCCATAGCGACTTTAAAAAGCATTATAAAAAATTTACGGAAAAACGGAATTACTCAAGAAGAGCTAAAATTCGCTCGCGACAATATGAAAGGTAAAATGTTAGTGGAACTAAGAACTTCTGGAAAACTTTGTAATTTCTATATGTGGAGAAAATTAAATGGTTTAGGTACCAATGCTCTAGAAGAGATAATGAGTGAAGTAGATAATGTTACGTTAAGTGAAGTAAATTCACTCGCAAAAGAAATGCTGAATGAAAATAAAATGACGTTTATAGTAGTAAGCGGAGAACGAGAATGAAGCGTATCTTGTTAGCTTTATTCGTTCTCGTTGTTCCGAATATTTCCGCATATACCATTCACAATCTCACTTCTAACGGTGGAGTAAAAATCGTTTTATACGAAGATTTCCGCAAACCAGAAATCGCATTAATAAGCGTAATTTTTCATGCGTCTCCTAGATGCGGGAACAGGTATGGAATATTGGAGCTTGTTGGGGAAAATTTTATAAGTGATAAAACAAATACTGAATTACAGAAACTTGGGATTCCTTATCATGTAGATGTTGATAAAGATTACGTGGAAATTTCAGCAGAGATGAATCCAAAGAAAATTCAGAAATTTTTCCGAATCTTATACGATAATGATTACGAATTAACTGACTACGAGATTAAGAAAAAACAAATTATTATCGATAACAAAGTAAGGCATTATTCCTTTGAAGATGCTGTTCCAAATGAAATACTGGCTAATATAGGACTCTATAATTTGATATTTAACGAGAAAAGTCTGATATCCATATCGCAAAATGATATAAAAGAAATTTTTCAACAGTACTATAAAAAGTGTCCTATATCAGTAATCGCCTGCGGAGCGGTAAATTATAAAAATTTTGCGGAGTTGTTACCATGGAAGGATCTTCCTGAATTTAAAATGAAAAAAACACCTACCACAGACCGTCCTTTTAGAGAAATTACTATCGAAAGCCGTTATCTTCCACGTTCTGTAAGATACTTTTATGAAATTTCAAAAGAACAGCAGGGATTAGCGAAAAATTTTTTCCGCATTTTTGATTATGAAGCGTTTAAATTTTTTGACAAAACTAAACAAATGATTTCCGGCTATTCCCGCTATGTTATCACAGATAATGTGTATCAAATAGTTTTTTACCCGAAGCGCGATGTTTCCTTGGATGATCTTCAAACTGCTTATAAGGTTTTTATTAATCGGTTGTGCAATAAAGCGGAATTTTCTATACTGGAAGCGAAATTGCTTCGCTCCTATTCCGACAAACTATTGCAAAGCAGCCTTGTAAATATGCATTCACGAATAAAAGCAGATTATTTAGAAAGGCCAGAATCCGAAATAAAGTCGTCTGAACATTTTAGATTTTTCTGCAAAAAAAATTTCAAACTGAATTCAATTTTTAAAATCGCAACCAAGTACAAAGTGAGCAAATAATTATGTTTTATAAAGTTGCTTTTCCTATTCTCGTCGTTTTTTTTGTTTTTCTTCAGTTGATGAATAGGCCAATGATAAAGAAGGTTGATAATAATCTAGGAATTAACGCTTTTCAGATACGAATTAAAAGCGGAGATGCAATTTTTGTGAAATGCGTGTTCAAGAAGGCAGGAGTTTTGCATAATGATACGGGGAAACACGGGATTTCTGTCGTTCTTTCTCATTTGCTGTGTCGAAAAATTGGTAATTTGTCCGTGGAAGAAACGAAAGAGAAACTACTTCTGCTTGGCATAAGCGATTTTTCTATAGACGCGTCAGCGGATGACTTAATTCTATCTTTCTTTGTTTTAAAAGACAAAGCCACTGACGCTTTTATGTTTTTATCATCAGTTTTCCAGGAACCGCCTTTCAAAAAGAACGATTTGGAATTCATAAAAGAGATGCTTCCCGTAATTAACGATCCTGAAACGTCGGATCCATATGAGTTACTTTTATCTAAGCTACTTAGCTTACTATACCCCTATCATAATTACGGACTTAATGTTACTGGAACTTTGCAGGATATATCGAGCATTACAGAAGAAGACGTGCGCTTTTTTATAAAAGACGCATTATCGGTGGATAATCTTGAAGTTTTTTTCAGTGGAGACATCACTCAACACGAAGTAGCTCTTTATACGAAAACTCTATTTTCGAAATTATCACGTATTAATACTAAGATAGAGTATCAGTCTTCTCTTTCTGGAGAATCAAACGAAGTATCCGATATAATCTGCCAAAATAGCATGAAGGATATTACCGGAATAATGTGCGGAGTACGCCTGGATGGTCTTACGAAAATAGAACAAGCTGCTGCATATATAATATTAGAAACTGTTTTTGGCAGAGAAAATGGAGATTTCTCCAGAGGATTGAGGGAAAAAAATATTACATATGCAGCTCGATATAATCTTTTAAAAAGAAAATTTTCTTCAGTTTTTTATTTGTGGGTTTTTGTTAATAAAGAAAATGTAGAAACTTATATCAAATATCTGGAAGAAAAATTTTCTACTTGTTCCAATAAACTAAATTCCGATGAGCTAAAATTCACGCAAAATCGTTTAATAGAACAATCTAACAATGGTTTTTCTGACATACTCGACATAGAAAGCAAGATTGTGCCTTTTTCCAAGGTAACTTCCAAAATATTGACAGAAGTTACTAAAAGGCTTTTTGATAAATCAAAGCGAAGAACGGTATTCATACATTCTTGTGAACAAAAGCGTCTTGACTGCCGTTGATACGAGAGGATATCATCTCATCAATCTATTGGAGGAATTATAATGGATAAAAAGAAAGCGTTAGAAGCTGCATTGGCGCAGATAGAAAAAGCCTTCGGAAAGGGTTCTGTTATGAAGCTTGGTCAACGTGGCAGTGTTGTTGATATCGAAACGGTTTCGTCTGGTTCCATAGGGTTAGATATGGCTTTGGGAGTTAATGGATTCCCGAAAGGTCGCATTATCGAGATTTTTGGTCCGGAAAGTTCAGGAAAAACTACTTTAGCCCTTCATGCAGTAGCAGAGTCACAAAGAAATGGTGGAGCATGCGCTTATATAGATGCGGAGCATGCGCTTGACCCAGTATATGCAAAAAATCTTGGAGTAGACGTCGAATCTTTAATTCTGTCTCAACCGGATACGGGCGAGCAAGCTTTGGAAATCGCGGATACTCTCGTACGTTCGGGCGCTATCGACATATTAGTTATAGACAGTGTTGCTGCGTTGGTTCCCAAGGCGGAAATAGAAGGAGAGATGGGAGACTCGCATATGGGACTCCAGGCAAGACTAATGAGTCAGGCTTTACGCAAATTAACTGCTACGGTTTCTAAATCAAATTGTATTATGATTTTCATTAATCAAATTAGGATGAAAATAGGTGTATTCTTCGGCAATCCAGAAACGACCACTGGCGGAAATGCTTTAAAATTCTATGCGTCCATAAGATTGGATATTCGTAGAATCGGAACTTTAAAAGAGAAAGAGCAAGTGATAGGAAATCAAGTAAGAGTAAAAGTTGTGAAAAACAAGGTAGCTCCTCCATTTAAAGTCGTAGATTTCGACATAATCTATGGAGAAGGAGTATCAAGAGCTGGCGAACTACTAGATATGGGAGTCAAAATCGGCGTGGTTGATAAATCTGGAGCTTGGTACGCGTTTAAGGATCAGAAAATCGGTCAAGGAAGAGAGGCTGCACGCCAATTCTTGAAAGAAAATCCAGAAACAGCGAAGGAAATAGAACAACTAATACGAAAAAGCAGCGAATTAGTTTCTGAGGTAACAGAAACTTCCCCCGAGTAACGACTTATTGCAGAATGGAGAGAAATAGTCCTTGACTATTTCTTTCTACCGCTCCCTAGAATCATTAATGGAAGGCCTAAAGATTCCTTAACGAGTTACTAGAATGTGCTTTTTCTTACCGCAGGATAGTTTTACTGTATTTTGTTGAAATACAATCTTTTGATCTTCTGTTATAACTTCTCCGTCAAGGCGGATTCCATTACTTTGTAATATGCGTTTTGCTTCTCCCCTGCTAGAACACATATTGCTCTTTATCAAAACATCTATGATCGTTTCATTTTCTTTTAAATGGTATTTCGGAGCAGAGGAATCCAAAGCTTTTTCATTATTTCCGAAAAAACTTGCTGCAGTTTTATGAATGCTAACGAGAGATTCTTTCCCATGAGCAATAGAAGTTATTTCATCCGCTAATAGTTTTTTTATTTCGTTGATTTCTTGACCTCGAATGGATTCCATCTTTTTTATTTCTTCCACTTCAATATCGGTGAACAGATATAGTAATTTTATTACGTCTGCGTCATCCACATTTCTCCAATATTGCCAAAAGTCATACGGAGACAACATATCTTTTGATAACCAAACAGCACCCTTTGCCGTCTTTCCCATTTTCTGCCCATTACTTGTCGTTAAAAGCGAATTCGTGAAACCAAAAACTTCCTTCCCAAGCTTTTTCCTTATAAATTCAACGCCACATACAATATTTCCCCATTGATCTTGTCCACCAAACTGAATTTGGCAATCATTTTCTAAATACAATTTATAGAAATCGTAAGCTTGAAGAATCATATAATTGAATTCTAGGAAACTTAGAGAATCATTTGCGGATAATTTAGCTTTTACAGATTCGAATCCGATCATTCTGTTAATGGAAAAGTATTTGCCGATATCGCGTAGAAAAGGAATATAATCTAACTCATCGAGCCAATCTGCGTTATTAACAACAAGAGCTCCATCTTTTCCAAACTTCAAAAAAGGAACTAAACATGATTTTATTCCTTCTAAATTAACTGCTATTTCTTCATCTGTTAGAATAGGGCGAGTCGTGTTTTTAAAAGATGGATCACCAATTTTTGTTGTTCCACCTCCAAATAACACTATTGGTTTATGTCCATATTTTTGGAATAATCTCAATAAGAAAATCGGAATCAAATGGCCGACATGCAGACTTTTGGCAGTTATGTCAAAACCGATATACCCTTTTCTTCCAGGCTGCGTTAAATACTCATCCATTTCAGAAATGTTAGTCGATTGATAGAAAAAACCACGCGCACTTGCTTCGTTTAAAAAAGAAGATTTATAAACCATATTTTACCTCTACATATTAACCACGTTTTTGAAATGCTTAGCGTTAAGATGATCTTTTACGCAATTTTTTATAGTATCCAAGTGATTTTTAAATGAATGATCGCAATTCGGTATGACTCTATAATCTATGGAGATCCCTTTTTGATTATTGAGTTTTTCGACTAATTTATTCACATTTTCTGTCGGACATATCACATCATCTTGCCCATTAATGATCATTCCGGAAACAGGACAGGGAGCAAGGAACGAAAAGTCATACAAATTTGCCGGAGGACATACTGAAACAAAACCGGAAATTTCCGGTCGTCTCATAAGTAATTGCATTCCTATAAGTGCTCCGAACGAAAATCCAGCAACCCATAGTTTACGTGAACCATTGTTTATCGAGCGAATCCAATCTAGAACAGCCGCTGTATCAGTTAGTTCACCTTCGCCTTTATCATATGTTCCCTCTGATTTTCCTACTCCTCTAAAATTAAATCTTATGGCAGAAAAACCATTTTCTATAAAAGCGTTATACAAAGTAACGGTAACGCGATTGTTCATTGTACCGCCTTGCAAAGGATTAGGATGCAAAACCATAACCAACGGAGCATCCGGTTGTTTACTGTGACAATACTTCGCTTCAATACGACCGACATTCCCTGTAAGAACTATTTCAGGCATTTTATTTCCTCTTTGTTATTTTTTATAAACTCTTATACTATCAGATAGTACCTTTCTTATTATTCTACAAGTATTTTTTTGTAAAAAATTAAAAAAGTTTTAATATTAGCGACAGATATGATTTAATTTTCACTATGAATTACGAGTTTTAATCTTATATTTATTTTTTTGAATAATCCTTATTACAAAAAACTTGAGGGAAATAACGCTAAATGTACATTACGAAAAACGAATTAAAAAATAAAAAAGTCCTATTGCGCACTGATTTTAATGTTCCAATCGAAGATGGAATTATTCAAGACTATTCTCGCATAAAGAATACTTTCGACACGGTAAAATTTTTAAAAGATGCAGAAGCAAAAATTATTTTGATCTCGCATCTTGGAAAAACTACATCTCCCAATCCAAAACAAAGCTTAAAACAGATCGTCAGTTCTCTCGAAAAGGAATATGAATCTCCCATTGCTTTTATCGCTGATTGTTTGGATGAAAAAGCCATTTCAGAAGCTTCTGAAGATATTATTCTTTTAGAAAATTTAAGATTCTATCAAGAAGAAGAAAAATGCGACGAAAATTTTGCTAAATGTCTCGCAAAATCAGCTGATTTTTATATTAACGAAGCATTTTCAGTATCACATAGGAATCATGCTTCAATTTCCGCTCTTCCTAAATTCTTACCTCATGCATTTGGATTATCATTCGCGAAGGAAACCCAAACACTCAATGGATTTCTTCAAAACAGTTCTTCAAAAATGTGCATCATTGGTGGAGCGAAACTATCCACAAAGATCAACCTACTGAAAAATATTGTAAAAAAAGTAAATAGAATCGCCATCGGAGGTGGAATTGCAGGAGCTTTTTTGTCTTTCATGGGGAATCAATCACTGAAGATTTTTCATCCAGGAAACTACGAAGAAGATATAAAAGAAATTATAAAAGATTCCAAGCAATGTGATTGCGAGCTAATTATTCCAACTGATTTTTCTGCGTTAATAAGTGATAAAGAAACACTTAACCATAAAATAATTTCTTCGAAAAAAGATAATGCGACCATATTCGATATAGGCCCAGATTCCGTCGAACTATTCAAAAAAGGCATAGAAAAAAGTAAGATGATTTTATGGAATGGACCAATAGGATTTTTCGAAAAAGCTCCTTTCAACTTTGGAACAGAAAGTATTGCGAAATACGTTGCGCAGCTTACGAAAGAAAAAAAGCTTGTCTCCATTGTTGGAGGTGGTGATACATGCTTCGCAATGAATAAATTTAATGTTTTTCAGGATTTATCATATGTTTCTACGGCCGGCGGAGCATTTCTATGCTATCTAGAAGGAGGAGAATTGCCGGGAATTACTGCTATGAAGAATCCATATGTGCTAACTGAAAGTTATACTTGATTTTCTGGAAAAGTAGATTCTACGATCGTTCACATCTTATTTCACAGTTCAAAAAACGCTAAAAGAATGAATCATATACCTTCGCCAATGGGAATAAACAATGTTTAACACATTGTTTGAATCCAAAAGGCGACTATCATATATTACTGCTGCGGGTTAGTACCGGTTATTCTGCTAGTTAGCTGGCCAGGTTGATAGTTATTATTTAAACTATTGGTTTGATTATTTATAAAGCCGGCGGTACTAGTATCCGTACTATTCTGAGCGAGCGACAGAACTTCTTGGCTTAAATTTTGAGCTTGTTCTCTTAGCGGAGTATTTTGTAACAAAGTAACTAACTGATTTGCTAAATGTACGCCAGTTGTACCGAGCGTAGCCAGATTTCTCTGCTTGATAGGCACTAATAATTGGTCAGAAAGCGATGAAGCTTGTTGATAAATATTGTATAATTTTCGAGCCTCTATCAGTTGCTGAATGTTTGGGATCGCTTCTGGTTTTAGTTGAGCAGCTTGTTCTGGCGGCAATACAGCGGAATCCGTTGATTGCACAGGAGGTACTTGCACTGTTACTGCTCCAGAAGTTGCTGGCGTTGATGCTAAAGGTGTTGCTACTATTGTATTTTGATTTACCGTAACAGCATACGTGTTCTCTAAGCTACTTATAAGTGAGCTTATATTCATATGCAGTGCTTTTTTAGACGAAATCAACAAGTTATGGAAAACAACTGCTTTCTCTTCTAAGGTCGTCCATAAAGACTCTAGTTGTTGTGTTTTCAATTGTTGAGTCTGATAATTTACTTCTTGATTAGCAATACCAAGAGCAGCTTTACCAAAATTCCCTATTGCTTTCCCAGATTCTGTTTTCGAGAATTGTTGAAGAGCGCTGTTGTGAGTCACATTGTTTGCCGCTTGCTTTATTTTGTCTAAAAAACTTCCCTCTATGGCTTCAAAAGTTAAAGTCATACCAAAAACTGTGCCTAAAAATATTATTTTTTTCATTTCTTGTTCCTTCTATTAACTACAATAAGTGTAAGAAAAAAAAATTAAAAATATATTAAAAACTGTCCCTTTTTTGCAAAATTTATTTTTATGCCGATATTAATGACTAATCCTGTTTGGTGATTCGCTTTTTATAGAACTTTCCCAAATGAATATTCAAGAGGAATAAACAAAAAATGACTCCGATAAGATTTTTTGAGAAAAGGATAAAATATCTGCGATTAATAAGAACCAATCGCAGATATTTAAGGAGGAAGAAAATACTACACGAACTCTTCAACAACGTTAGCGGTGGTTTCTTTACCTATTTTATCATAGTTCTTTTCCAACCATTTATCCGCGGATTTTCTACCAGCAGTAAATAGATGATTTAAGAACTCTGCGTCTACGTTTAGTTTCGAAGACCATCCAAGATCGTGGAAAATAGCTTCATCTTCTATAAGGTGAACATGCATTCTCTTTAATTTGCCCGGAGCAACGATTCCATCGTCTATCAATTTTGTAATAAAGTGCATTGAGCGCATTTCTCTCATAATAGACGTGTTGTTCGTTATCTCGTTCAAACGATCTCCTATTTCGGAAGCCGTCAGAGGCAATCTATTCCTATGAGTTGGATTCAATTTTATGATCATGACGTCTGGAGTCTCGCAGTCATAAATCAACGGATAGATAACAGGGTTACCGATAAATCCTCCATCCCAGTAGTACTCGCCTTTGACTAGAACCGCAGCAAAAAGCGTAGGCAAACATGCAGTAGCGAGTAAAGCTTCTGTAGACAATTCTTGCGTTACGTTCGAAAAGACTTTCAGTTTTCCTGTGTATACATGAGTTGCCGCTAAGAATACTTTGACGTCGTTAAACTTGTTTAATTTATCGAAATCAAATAGCTTTTCTACAATATCCCTCAACGGGTTAGTTCCCAATGGATTCAATTGATAAGGAGATAAAACCTTGCTGATGAAGTCGAAAAAGAGAAATCCAGGGGAATTATGCATTGTATATTTCCCTTCTATTACATCTATTAAACCTGGTTTAAATATACTTCCTTTTCCAGAATCTGAATTTATTTTCCAGTACTTGTTTAAAAGTTCTCTTGCGCCTTCATTACCTCCGGTCATTATTCCTTGCGCAGTTGCAACGGCGTTCATACCGCCTGCACTCGTTCCGGAAACTCCCTCTATGACTATATCCTTTTCTTCCAGAAGTCTATCTAGCACTCCCCATGTGTACGCGCCGTGAGCGCCTCCACCTTGCATAGCAATAGATATTCTTTTCTTGGAATCTTTGGCTTCTTTCTTTTTTCCTTCTGTAGGTATTCTTATCATAATATCTCCTTTATAATTGCCTAATATATTTTTGATTAAACATCAAATTAGTTAAAAGAAAGTTTACAAAAGTAAAAAAAATAAAAATGACTAGAATTTTATTTGTCGAGAGTCGAGAAAAATATGAGATATTTAATATCATATTAATTCTTCATTCGTATGCTATGGCCGATTACATCCGGTAAAATCCGGATATTTGTTGTATTAGGAGGAATTATGTTAGCAGTTGGAAGTGTTCTGATGTCTCTTGCGCTATTAATGTTTTTGGCCTATCGCGGATATTCCGTATTAATATTAGCGCCGGCTTTGGCGACGTTTGCGGTCTTTATGAGCGGAGAAGAGGCTCTACTGGCTAATTACACGCAGATTTTTATGGTAAAATTGGGAGATTTTGCAACAATTTATTTTCCGCTTTTTTTATTAAGCGCGGTTTTCGGAAAAATTATGGAAAGTTCCGGTTATGCCCTTTCGATTGCCGATTATATATCCACCAAGATTGGTGCTGAAAGATCTGTTCTAGCGGTAGTTTTGTCTTGCAGTGTTTTAACCTATGGCGGAGTGTCTCTTTTCGTGGTCGTATTCGCCGTGTATCCCGTTGCCGTCGAATTGTTGAGAAAATCCGATACTCCGAAAAGACTCATTCCTGCGGCTGTAGCCGTAGGATCGTTTACGTATACAATGACGTCGATTCCTGGATCTCCCGCAATACCTAACGTTATTCCATCGCAATACTTTGGAACTAATACTTTCGCTGCTCCAGGTATCGGTATTATCGCTACTATTATAACTTTTGTGCTTAGTATGTTTTGGCTAAATTATCAAGTAAGATTAGCATGTGCCAAAGGCGAAGGATACGGAAATTATGTCGATAACATAATATCGGTTCCCAAAAAGAAATTACCTGATTTTTGGTTGGCCATTGCTCCTGTCTTCATCGTTATTTTACTGAATTATGCTTGCGTAAAATACGTATTTCCAAATATGGATACGTTGTATCTTAAAAACGAAAAATACGGAGCAACCGATATACAGACAGTCGCTGGAAATTGGGCGATTATAGTAGCACTTTTCTTTGCTATTGCCTTCATAATAGCTACTAATTATAAAAAAATAGATATAACTCGCTGTATTAACACCGGCGCGTCGGAATCGTTAGCTCCGATTTTTAATACCGCTTCCGTCGTGGGATATGGCGCAGTTATAAACAGTCTACCTGGATTTATAATTATTAGAGATTGGATTTTATCATTGGCTTCAGGAAATCCTATAGTTTCAAGTGCGGTTGTAACCAGTGTTCTGGCTGGAGTAACCGGATCCGCTTCTGGCGGAATGAGTATTGCATTGGAGACGCTTGGAACTAAATATTTAGAGATGGCAACTGCCGTCGGGATTAATCCGGAAGTCATTCATAGGATAGTGGCAATCGCTTCTGGAAGTCTCGATATTCTTCCGCATAACGGGGCTATTGTTTCGCTTCTAGCCATTTGCGGCCTTACGCACAGAGAATCCTACAAAGATATCTTTATTGGCGCTATGATGGCAGCAACTGTAGCGGCTGTTATCGTCACAGTAATTGGAGTATTTTTTGGAGCTTTTTAATAAAACAAATAATGTGGGCATTGTCGGCGCTGGTCAGATGGGCTCTGGAATCGCGCAGGTTTTTGCGACAGCTGGTTATGTAGTGAAAGTTTACGATCTTTCAACTGAAATTTTTGAGAAATCTCGAAATCGAGTACTGAATTCTTTGGAGAAATTAAGCTCGAGATATCTAATAGATAAAAAACCGGAGGAAATAATAAATAAGATATCTTACCACACTGTTCTATCGGATCTTGTAGATAGTCACACTTTTGTGGAATCGGCATTCGAAAATTATGAAATAAAAACGAAAATTTTTAGTGAATTGTCTGGATATTTAAGCCCAACTTCTTATATAGCTACGAATACATCTTCCTATTCCATTAATAAATTAGCAGGTATGATCCCTTATCCAGAGAATTTTATAGGATTTCATTTTATGAATCCTCCTCCTGTCATGGACTTAATAGAAATCGTCAGAGGAGAGCGCACGAGCGAAAAAACCTTTAAACTTTTTTTTAATCTAGCAAAAGATTTAAATAAAGTACCGATAGAATCAAAGGATTCTCCTGGTTTTGTTCTGAATCGCATATTAATCCCATTGATAAATGAAGCTGTTTGCGTTTTGGCGAGTGGAATTTCTTCTCCTCAAGATATAGATACAGCGTTAAAACTCGGCGCAAATCATCCTATAGGGCCACTTGCTTTAGCGGATTTAATAGGATTAGATACGGTTCTCGCTATTATGAAAACTCTACAGAAAGAGCTCGGCGAACAAAAATACTCTCCCTGTCCACTGTTGGAGAAATATGTCACTCAAGGATTTTTAGGCAAAAAAACTGGAAAAGGATTCTACGTTTATCAATAAATCTACGACGGATAATATAGAGCAGTTATATTGAACTTCTACACAGTATCTTCTTTATACTCTTCAAATGCGGAGAGAGTAGACTGTCATTGGATTTCAGTAAATAATCGTCAATTCCTCCATTCTTTTCGATGGAACGTATAGAACTAGTGGAAAGTCTAGTTTTTATTTTGAATCCCAACCTCTCACTAAAAAGAGAAACATTCTGTAAATTTGGCATAAATCTGCGCTTAGTCTTATTGTTTGCGTGACTTACTTTATTACCACATAACCCTTTCTTTCCAGAAAGTGCACAAACTCTAGCCATAAAATCCTCTTTGTATTGCTCGTTTTTTATATATGCATTCCAGTAGCAATGTCAATAGTGAACATAAGTGAAGGTACCATGGGGCCTAGCTACTCGGATTTAATTAAAAAGAGTTTTTATACTGCAAAAAACGAATCCATTTTCGTTCCAAAAAGCGAGAAAGTATATAAATTTTCCATCCCAATTTGACGCCTAGCTTTTTTTTTAGCTTGAATAATCGCGTTTTTTTTAGGATTGAGCCAGAATAAAGACAATCATATCGATAGCAAAATAGTTTGTTCAGTTCATAACACAGAATTTCATTTTTGTATATTTGCGTTGCTTCGCTTAAACGTGACCATACTCCTTTTCCCGCCATGTTGTACACTGATGTTATCTTTCTATCAAAATAGACGGGACCTTTATCTAAAAAAAATGCCCATTGTAACGCATCTCCAAAACACTTGTGATTTATCAATGGCTTAAAATCAATTATATTCCTCAATACTCTTGCAGATGTATGTATATAAAGTCCATGGTCCATGGTTATCGTATTATTTAAGGAATCAAGATCTACGGCAAGTTTTTCATATTGAGCGTGACTATAACCATTAATATACTTTTCTCTAAAGTATAGCTCAGCCGTATCTTCTCCATATACTTTTTTTAATTTTGTAGTATTTTCGATATTTAATAACACCATATTTTTGTCAAAATAAAGTGCAGTGAACATAGCCCCGCCATAATCACAGAAAACGAAATCAGCAATAGAAAATAATCCTAAATCTCCCGCATTCTTTAGATCAATAATATACTTTAACCGAGAATTACGCAGTATCTCCATGTCCCCTTCTAAAGTGAGAGAATGAGGGCTAACAATTACATTATATGTATCCTTCAGCTTTTTAAAAAAATCGATAAATTCTCTTATAGAATTATGATAAGCCGTTGGGAGCCACACTATGTTTTTTTTGCTTTGATCAATCCCCAAAGAAGCGATTAATTTATTGGAGTCAGGAGGATCATAGAAATATTTATCAAGTCTGACATTCCCAACTTCAAAAATCTCTGCATTACAATAATTCTCTTCCAATACTTTTTTGTGATATGGTCCATAGCACAGAATCTTATCGTATATAAATGTTCTATCTTGCGATACCATAGTAGCGGTAGCTCCCAAACTATAAACAAGCTTGATATGTTTGTCAGCAATCAAGTTTGGTAGGTATGCATTTGAAAGACGATGATTACCACGATCCCAGCGACAAAGACACTTTATATGTCTCTTGCTTACATAAAACATCTATAATATTTCTACAGCCATACCCATGCTCTGAGGCAAATTTTTTTAGTTTTTTTGCACCATCTTTCGTACACCAATATTTATCTAAAGCATAAATCAAATCGATTTTTGTGCTATCCAGATAATAAAATATGTTATTGGCACAACTTTTCCTGTCCAGGAGTAAAGACCATACAGGCCAACTTGTTGATTTTTTTGTGTCGATAAGCTTTTCCCACACATTTATCTGTTATTTGCTGCGAAAATTGTTCATTTCTATAAAAAAAGGACTTCAAGATGCCACATAAATTCATATTTTCCTCTCAATTGTCAAAGCTCTGTGCCATTGTCTAAAAAATAATCGTTTTCAAATTATATCCACGTTCTGAAAAGCTAAAATTAGTCTAGCACGAATTTAATGCTTTTGTTACATTTTTTATATTCTTCCTACAATGAAGTTACAACGATATAATCCTAAATTTCTTCTCTTTAAAAACATTGATTTTCTGGATATAATGACACGCTTAAAAGTCGGAGAATATGGCTAAATTAGACTATAATATAGGAATAATTTGTGGCGGCGGAAATTATCCGAAGTTAATCGCGCAAGTCTGTTCCGAAAATAGACGAAAGTTCTGTCTTGTTTTTCTAAAAGGCTTCTGTGATGAAAAAAATTATATCACAGCGCCTAGCATAACGGTGAATTTTGGAGAAGTGGCAAAAACAATAAACTTTCTTCGTGACAACAATGCGAAACAACTGATTTTCGCTGGGAAAGTAGAACGTCCTGATTTTGGCCAATTATCACTAGATAAAAAAGGAGTCTCTTGGATTATAAAACTTGGAAAGTCGATTTTAGCAGGTGATGATGCTCTGCTAAGAGCTATCGCGAAGTTATTTCAAGACGAAGGCTTTGAGGTAATTGATGGAACGAGTTTGTTGAAAAATGTCTTTTTTTCAGAGGGTGTTTTTTCATCGCGTAATCCTAGTGCTTCTGATTATGAGAACATTGAAGTCGGACTAAAAGCCGCCAGAGAATTAGGATTAAACGATATCGGCCAAGCGGTTATGGTTCGTACAAAAAAAATATTGGGAAAAGAAGACATTAGAGGCACTGACTTCTTGATAGACAATTGCGGAAGGCTATCTGGGAAAGGAGGAATTCTAATCAAAGTATCGAAACCTCAGCAAGATTTTAGGCTGGATCTACCGACTATAGGTGTTAATACGATTGAAAAAATTCGTCAAAATGGTTTCGATGGAATCGTTGTTGAAGCGCATAAATGTATAATTATTAATAAAGAAGAAGTCATTCGAAAAGCAAATGAAGCTAAAGTCTTCCTAATAGCGGTAAAACCTATTAAAAAGATTTTTATAATTGCGGGAGAAGCTTCCGGAGATTACCTAGGAAGTAGATTGATGAAGGATATTTTGGAACTTTGCAGTGGAAAAGTTGTTTTTTTCGGAATCGGCGGGCGACTTATGGAAGAATCTGGCCTAAGAGTATTATTTCCAATAGACAAATTATCGATAATTGGTGTTTGGGAAGCTTTAAAAGAGATCTTTCGTATAAAAAAACTTATTAAAGAAACAATTCTAGCAATATGCGATTATCAACCAGATGCCATTGTTACTATCGATTCTTCAGGTTTTACTCATCGTGTTGCTAAAGGCGTAAAAAGAAAAAATAAAATTCCAGTAGTTCACTATGTTTCTCCTCCTGTTTGGGCATGGAGACCTTGGCGAGCAAAATACATGCATAAATTTCTTGATAAATTAATGGTTTTATTCCCTTTTGAAACTAAATACTTTCATAAATTGAAAACTGTTTTTGTTGGTCATCCGATTGCGACAGATCCTGATTTTGAAAAACCATCAGATTCTGAATTGCAATTTTTTTTATCGTCCATCTGTGGGATAACCAATAAAAATGATTGTAAAATTATAACTCTCCTTCCCGGTAGCAGAAAATCAGAATTAAGCGCTCATTTTCCTATATTAGCTGAATTCGTGCGTTTAGCAGAAAAAAAGTACTCTAATGTCAAATTTATAATACCGACGATTAAAAACTTAGAGCCTTTTGTTGTAAATTGTACTAAAGATTGGAAGCAAAAGCCCATAATTATAACTGATAAAACTCACAAAATTTTTTCATATTATTCTTCCGATTGCGCGGTAGCTGCGTCTGGAACTGTGACTTTAGAGTTGGCAAGAGTTGCTCTTCCATTTGTTAGTATTTATAAAACATCGAGAATAACTTACTGGATAATAAGAATGTTAATTAGAGTATCCAACATATGTCTAGTAAACATATTAATGGGGAAAAAGGTCGTCTCTGAACTTTTGCAGAACGATTGCACAGGCCCAAATATCATGCGAGAAGCTGACAAAATTCTCGATGGAAAAAAAGCGGAAAAACAAAAGGAATTTTTTAGAGAAATTATTAGTAAGATAACTGGAAAAACTCAACAAGCAGCAAAAGAAGTATTAAATATGATTAAAAGAGATAATATGTCTTGTGATGGTTGAGGTGAATAAACAAAGAAATAGATCGTGCTCTGCAAGTGGCTTGTTATTTTAGTAGTTTTATAGAGATTCTTTATTTTTAGTTTTTTTTGTTTCGGTAACTATTTATTAACTTCTCCTATTTATTTTTGGAAATATAAGTATTTTTCGGAAAGTTAGTATGCAGGTAGGATTATTTAAAAAAACAGCGATTTTGATAGAGAAAAATTCTCTACACTGTCAGCTTTATGAAGACGTTCTCAGTGCAAACGGGTTTAATGTTTATGCGACTAAATCCGCCATGGATGGATTAATAAAAATGAAAAACTCCAAGCAGGATTTAACTGTTATTAATACTGAAATTGCAGAGATATCCTTTATCGAAAAGCTTATAACTAAGATAAGATCTGAGGAATCATTAAATTTAATGCCAATTGTCGGTTTGTCTACATACGGTCGCGAATATAAAGAAAATATCATTAAAATGCTTGACGCATTCTTAACAAAACCACTTTCTATTGATAGATTTATAGAATCGATATTCGAATGTATAGAGAAGAGGACAAATGGTTGTAAGAGCACTTGTGATTAATGAATCTAATTTAGACGTTGCTCATATTTCCTCTGAGCTACGAGAAAATTATTGCTCTCTCCTATTCGCTCGCTCAATGGAGGATTCGCTAAGAATAGTAGGAACTCAATCTATAGATATAGTTTTTATTACTATACCGATGGATTTTTCTCCCAAAACATCAAAATTGTTTTTGGATTTTTTTTCAATTTTAAGGCAATTATGTACGGTAATTCCAATAATTGGATTGATAAATTCAGAAGATCAATGTATTCCAGTAGTTGATTGGGAAGATATTATTTGCACCAATGTTGACAAAAAGACCCTAATGATGCGAATAGACATTCTTTCAAAAATCAAGAATATGTTTAACGAAAGCCTTTTGGATAATATGTACCTAGATGAAATGGGGCCTAAAAAAATAGTAACATTCTTTCACGATAATGCGGATTTTTTGCATAAAAATATTTCAGAAGATATTGAAATTGTAGTGTTTCGAACTTGGCCAGTGATGGATAACGCTTGTGCTTCTGACATGTTTTTGATAAACGTAGATCATACTCAAGCCTATGAATGCTGTGCAAGTTTACGATTAAGAACGGCGAACAAAAATAAACCGATAGTATTATCATATGATAAAAATAGCGCTATCAAAGCAGAGCAAGCCATGGAGCTCGATATAGGATGTACAGATATACTGAACTTAGAACAAAACCCACTGATAAATAGCTGTCGAATAAATTCATTAATAAAATACAAGAAGCTATACGAGGCTTTTGCTGAAAAATTGAAAAAGAGTCTCTATCAATCGGTGATAGATTCTACCACAGAAGTATATAATCGCTCTTTTTTCGGAGATTATATTAAGAGAAAAGAACATAAAAAAACGAATTCTGCTGTTATCATGATTGACATTGATAAATTCAAACAGATAAACGACGAGTTCGGGCATGCCTTCGCGGATTCTATACTGAAATGCGTTTCCACAATAATAAAAGGATGCATTCGGTCATCTGATATCGTTGCAAGATATGGTGGAGATGAGTTTATCATTATGATGAATAATGTCACTAAATCAGTTACTAAAGAAATTGCTCATAGAATACAAAAGAGAGTAAAAAATTCCACATTTCACGATATAAAATGCACTGTAAGCGTTGGAGTATGCTGCATTGAGTCTGACAATAATATCTCTATCTCCGAAGCGATTTCAGTCGCTGATAAATTTATGTACATAGCGAAACAAAGCGGGGGAGATTCTGTAAAAATTTGTATGTAAGAAGTTGAGAGAAGCGATGGTTTCGACTAAGCAGAAAAAGAAATTTTGATTTTTTTGCTGGCGACAATTCAAAAGTATCTAAAACATAATAGCATTTACTTATTTATAGAAAAGATGGAAATAAATAAAAATCTTGAAATAGCAGTATATATTCATTGGCCTTTTTGCTTATCGAAGTGTCCATACTGTAATTTCGTTAGTGTTGCTTCCTCGGGGAGAAATTTTAAAGAATTTGAAGATAGTTTACTCAAAGATCTGCGCAACAGTATTTCAAAATTAGACGTAAAAAGTATAAAAAGCGTGTTTTTTGGTGGCGGAACTCCTTCTCTCATGTCTCCCAAAGCGGTGGAAGTTATATTGGATTTCCTTATGAAAAATTACTCAATGAGCGACGTTGAAATTACATTAGAAGCCAATCCAGCAACATTTGACAGAAAAAAAATAGAAGATTTTAAAAAATCAGGCGTTAATAGATTATCGCTAGGAATACAGAGTTTCGAGGATAAGAATCTAAATTTTCTTGGAAGAATATATAACTCTGCAGAAGCGTTAAAAGCAGCTGAAATAGTGTCAGAGATATTTCATAATTCGAGCTTGGATATAATGTATGGTTATCAAGGTCAAAGCAAAAAAAGTTTCACGAGTGATTTACTTAGAGCAGTGAATTTTGGATATAAGCATATATCTTGTTATCGTTTAACCTTTGAAGAAGGGACTCTTTTTTATAAAAAATTGCACAGAGGAGAAATAAAAGATATGAAAACAGATTTTTCTCCATCAAATATTCTCAAAGATTTCGATATTTTTCGTTATGAAATTTCGAGTTTCGCGCAAAAAGGCTTTGAATGTCGTCATAACCTAATCTACTGGAAATACGAAGACTATCTTGGAATTGGACCTGGCGCTCACAGTCGTGTCGCTATGAATGGAAATAAGTACGAATTAATAAAAATAAATTCTCCATTATCTTGGAAAAACGAAGTTCAACGTAATAAATTAGCTCTATCGCAGTTTAAGGCGCTAACAGAAATGGAGAAATTAGCGGAAATTGTGATAACTGGTCTGCGCCTTGTCGAAGGAATAAATTTCAGTGATTTATACTCAAAAGTTGATCCAGATATTGTCGATAAGATCATTACTCCCGAAAAAATAAATTTTTTAAGGAAAAACCGTCTCATGAGAAATAAAAAATTTCAATTAACCAAAAGCGGGTTAGAAAGAATGAATTCAGTTATAAAATTCCTTTTAGA
>JAIRMQ010000023.1 GCA_031258575.1 Holosporaceae bacterium
TATCTCAGGCTTCTTCCTTAATATGCTGTATTTCACCTAAACCACCTCTTATTTTCAAAAAAACAACTCTTTTATAACTACTCTCTATCTGAAATTCAACTTATGCAACAGGTCTATTACCAACCAAATCTCACAAATTATTTGGAGCTATGAGAGATTCTTTTATAGAAAACGAAGATATTCGTAAGCCAATAAAATCTGTATGGACAGTAGAAAATGACTGATATTCTGCTAGATACTCATATTTTTCTGTGGTTAATGAACGGAGATTCAAAACTAAACACAAAAAATCTAGAAAAAATAGAAACAACAATAAATTCCGGATTTAGAGTATCGCTTAGTGCTATTTCCGTGTGGGAAATAGGTATGCTGGTAGCCGAAGAAAGAACAACCCTGACGCAGCCGGTTGACAAGTGGCTTAATCAAGCCATTAAAATTTCATCCGCAAGCATAGTTGAGCCTTCTATCGACATTTTATTAGATAGTTGTTCTCTTCCCGGGCAATTTCATGGGGATCCAGCCGATAGAATGATTGTAGCAACGTCGAGAATAAGACGCTTGCCACTTGTAACTCAGGATGAAAAAATCATTGCATATATCAAAAGTGGATTTTGTTTGGGGTAAATTTAAGATGCAACTGGTGGAGCAATTCTCACGGACAGAGGCGTTTTCTCAATCGACTCCACGGCAAAAGCAAGAGTGGCACTTGGCTACTACACACACAAACGTCGTTTTTACTACTAACCCTGGATTATTTGATGAAAATTATATCTTGCTCAATGATTCCTAAAGAAACGGAGAATTTTTTCAATCATTTTTTTTCGTTTCGCGTATCTCAGAGTTTTTTTAGATAACATTTCGCATGTCTCTTGTTTTAATATAGTGTTCTTACCATGCCATCTATAAGAGTACAAAATCTGATCGATGTAATGAAACTTTCCTCTTTGGGATAAGTAAAGGTTTAAGTACCAGTCTTCCATAGGAGTTTTTTCGGACAGATCCACATCTTTTGCGATCGCGCTTCTAATCATCCACCCATTTGGAATGTAGTTTCCTTTTTCTAAAGAATCATATGTTCCAAAATCGTCCGAAAAGAAATTCACGTCAGGTCTGATTTGCATCAACCAGTCACAAAAAGTTTTATATCTGCAATTTTCGTCGCTAAGCTCAACTGGGTTACGATATACATCCCAACCGATTCGCTCTGAATTACTATTTACTATATCATTGTTTCCGACTACAAACACGTATTCGGGATGAAGCGCTAAAAAATCATGCTCAACGGCAATGGCATTACAGTAGAATCTATCATCTGACGATACTGATGATATGTATACTCCAGAAGACATATTAATTAATTTCTGCAGAGTAATACTTGTTCCCTGGTTAGATTGCCGCATAAAAACAACACGTGCGAATCTTTTTTCGCATTTTTTTTTAAGTTGGTTAATCTTTTCCCATGTATTATCTGTAGAACCGTCGTCTATAATGATTAATTCTAAATTTTTATAAGTCTGATTGATTATGGATTCAATAGATTCCTGCACATATTGCTCGTAGTTATATGCGGGCATAACAACTGATATAAGATCGTTACTAGTAGGCATTTACAACTTTTACAACAGTTTGGACATCGTTCTCTGTCATAACAGGAGATATAGGTAAACTTATTACCTCTCGATGTATTTTTTCGGTTATGGGGAAAGAGAGATCGTTCCATTCTTTATAGGCAGATTGTTTATGTGGAGGAATAGGATAATGAACTACTGTTAGAATTTCATTGAGCCTTAAATAATCTTGAAAATGTTTGCGATCCTCAACTCTTACAACAAATGTGTGCCACACATGAGACTTTTCCGCACCAACTGGAAGAATGATATTTTCATTATCGATGTTCCTAAGATAATATTTCGCAATTTCTCTGCGACGTTTGTTATCTTTGTCTAAAAACGGTAATTTAATATTCAAAACAGCCGCTTGAATCTCGTCCAAACGAGAATTAAGTCCTCTATATAAATGGTGATATTTTATACAGGATCCATAATTCTGCAGAGCCTTTATTTTTTCTGCAAGATCATCGTCGTTGGTCGTAATTGCTCCACCATCTCCTAAACATCCCAAATTTTTTCCAGGATAGAAAGAAAAACCGGCAGCATCACCCAGATTGCCGGTTTTTTTGCCATTGTATTCCGCTCCGTGCGCCTGAGCGGCGTCTTCTATGATTTTTAAATTATATTTCCGCGCCAAATCTAAAATTTTTTCCATTTGAACGCATTGGCCATAAAGATGCACAACCATAATGGCTTTTGTTCGGGACGTAATTTTTTCCTCGATCAAATCTGGATTGATGTTGTACGTTTTTATATCTGGTTCGACTAAAACCGGAATGCAGTTATTTTCGGAAATAGCCAGGATGCTTGCAATATAAGTATTTGCTGGAACTATAATCTCGTCGCCGTTCGAAAATCCGTATCCTTTTATGATAAGGTTTAACGCATCCATTCCGTTTGCCACACCAATGGCATGTTTTACTCC
>JAIRMQ010000037.1 GCA_031258575.1 Holosporaceae bacterium
AAACTTCGTCCTCATATCTGTCCTTCTTGTAGTTCACTGGAACCCTAATATGGCTCAGATAATTTCGCTAACAGAACCTATTATTCACGCAACAGCGCTAAGCAAGTTCCACGCGTGCGAGTATAATCCTTTTGAAGCAGTAAAAACAAATATAATTGGAGCGCAAAATGTTATCAATGCTGCAATTGATTCAAATGTGTCGAAGATTGTAGCCCTTTCCACCGATAAAGCCTGCTCTCCAGTGAATTTATATGGAGCGACCAAATTATGCTCTGACAAATTATTCATCGCTGGAAATGTTTATAGCGGCACTGCTAAAACAAGATTTTCAGTCGTAAGATACGGAAATGTCGTGGGATCTCGAGGATCTATAATTCCCTTCTTCAAAAAACTTATTGAAGATGGGGAAAAAGAGCTGCCGATTACAGATTTGAGGATGACGCGTTTTTGGCTGAAATTAGAGCAAGCCGTGGAGATGGTTTTAATTGCAATAGAAAGAATGCGAGGTGGAGAGCTTTACGTAAAAAAAATTCCATCGATGAAAATAATAGATTTAGCACTGGCGATTGCTCCAAAACTCCCAATAAAAGAAATAGGCATACGTCCAGGAGAAAAAATCCATGAACAAATGATTACAAAAGAAGACGCCCGTAACACCCTCGAATTTAAGGATTATTTTGTGGTTCTTCCAGAAATTCAGTTGGATAACATAAATCACATATATACCAATTGCTCTCACGTGGCGGAAAATTTTGAGTATGATTCAGAAAAAAATAATTGGTGGCTAACCATTGATGAAATGAGAGAATTAATATTTGGAATAAGAGACGAAATATGATGATTTTTGGATATGGCAGACAAAGCATCTCTTCAGAAGATGTCGACGCCGTCGTTGATGTGTTAAAATCGGATTTTCTTACGCAAGGACCAAAGATACAAGAGTTCGAAAACGCCATTTGTGAATATACCAAAGCAAAATATTGCGTTGTTATTCTAATGCTACAGCGGCGCTGCATATTGCGCTGTTGGCGGCAGACATAGGATCTGGCGACGAGGTTATAACAAGCCCCAATACTTTCATAGCTTCAGCTTGCGGGACAATCATGCGATATGGAGTCTATATATAATTTAGCAAAGGGACAAAAAATTTTTATTGTTGAAGATGCCGCGCACGCGATAGGATCCGACTATCAAAACGCTAAGGTCGGATCATGTGCATATTCAGATATGACTGTGTTTTCATTTCATCCGGTAAAAAATATGACCACAGGCGAGGGAGGCGCTATAACTACCAATGATGAAAATTTATATGAAAAATTGCTGCGGTTAAGATCGCATGGAATCGTAAAAAATCCAGAAATTGCGGCTACTAATGGTAGATGGTACTACGAAATGCATAGTCTCGGATTTAATTGCCGTATGATCGATTTACAGGCGGCGTTGGGAATATCTCAGCTAAAAAGGATTGAACGGTTTAAGGAAAAACGTCGTCACATTGTTTCTTTATATAAAGAATTGTTTGCTAAATATAACCGAATTTCTTTTTTGGAAGAAAGAAAATATTCAAACGCATGTCCTCACCTGTGTCCTGTATTGATAGATTTTAAAGGCCTAAAAATTGATAAAAAGCAATTCGTTGACAATCTTTTTAATGCAGGATTGCATCTTCATGTTCATTACATTCCAGTTTATCTGCATCCATACTACCGCAAATTCGGTTTTTCTAAAGGAGATTATCCAAATATGGGAAAATACTATTTACAGACCATTTCTTTGCCGTTATATTATGATTTGTCTGGAGGCGATGTCCATTATATCGTCGAGAAATTTTTAGAAACGTTGAACAATGTCTTATGAATTCGGACTGAAACTTTGGTCGACCAATACAGATCATTACTTTGACGAAGCTAGACGTTTATATGCGGATGGCGTCTTTTCCTATGTGGAGCTGTATGTAATCCCAGATACTCTGGACACAATAGAAAAATGGGAAACACTAGATATTCCGGTAAATCTTCATTGTCCGCATTTTTTTCATGGATTTAATCTGGCGAAACGGGAAAAGGAAAAAATTAATAGAACAATCCATGAGCAGGTAAAACAATTTGCAGACGCATTAAATTCCGAGTATATTATATTTCATTGCGGTGTAGATGGAGGAATTGAAGAGAGCGCCAGGCAACTGAAGGCTTTTACTGAACCAAGAGCGATTATCGAGAATAAACCCTATAGACCTGTACCTGGAATTAATGGCAAGATGTGTCGCGGAGCAACGATTGAAGAGATCAAGTATGTTTTAGACGAAGTTAAGTGTGGATTCTGCCTTGATATCGGCCACACCATCTGTAGCGCCAATTCCCAAAAATTGGATAGGTGGAAATATATCGAAGAGTTTAATAAATTAAAGCCAAAGGTGTATCATTTGACGGATCTGGAGAATTTAGGATCTGAATATGATTCACATGCTCATATCGGGAATGGGGAGGTGGATATCTCAAAGGTTTTATTGTTTATCACAAACGAATCTATGATTACAATCGAGACGGAGAAAAACAATCCTCAAGAATTGGCAGATTGGAAAAAAGACATTAGATGCCTAAAGCGTATGATCTTTTCTTTTAATTATGAAAATAAGAAAAGCAGAACCAAGAGATATTAAAAATACGTATTTGTTGTTTGCAGATCAAACGATAAGATTGAAGTCAAAAAAATCAGCTATAATAAAATTTGAAGATCATGAAACATGGTTTAATGAGAGGATATTGTATGATAATTTTTTTATCTTGGAAGAAGAGCATGGTGACTTTATTGGACAAATTAGAATAGATAAAAAAAATAATGAAAACATAATAAGTATAGGCCTTGTCGAACATTATAGAAATAAGGGATATGGCTTTAAATCGATAAAAGAGTGTTTGCAGTTGATTAATGAAGTGGAAATAGTAGCATACATCAAGAGTAGCAATGTTGCGTCAATTAGACTTTTTCGAAAGCTCAATTTCGTAAAAACATCAGTATCAGAAAGAGGAGGAGATGGACTAGAACGGCATGTGCTTTTTCGAAAAATTTCGCAAAAATGTAAGGAAAGCAGATGATGAATAAAACTTTTATTATCGCGGAAATGTCCGCTAACCATTGCGGTGATATAGAGTTGGCCAAAAAGATCATAGACAAAGCCAAAGAATGCGGGGCTGACGCCATAAAGTTGCAGACCTACACGGCAGATACTATGACTATCGACTGTAGAAATGATTATTTTAAAATTTCAGAAGGCGTACTCTGGGATGATAAATATTATTATGATTTGTACGGCGAAGCATATACTCCATGGGAGTGGCAAGGAGAGTTAAAAAAGTATGCTGATGATATTGGCATAGAGCTATTTTCTACGCCTTTTGACAAAACGGCGGTGGATTTTCTTGAATCGATTAATGTTAATTACTATAAAATTGCATCATTTGAGGCCATCGACTACAATTTGATAAAATATGCCGCTTCTAAACAAAAACCAATGATCATTTCCTGCGGGATATCTTCTTTCGATGAGATACAGGAAGCGGTTGATGCATGTAAGTTTGTTGGCAATCTCGATATTACTTTGTTAAAGTGCACGTCCGCATATCCTGCGAAATTAGAAGATATGAATCTTTCTACGATTCCTGATATGACAAAAAAATTCGGTTTACAAGGGGTAAAGATCGGATTATCAGATCATTCTATGCACATAGAAACGGCGGTCGCTGCTGTGGCTCTGGGGGCAAAAGTTGTGGAAAAGCATTTCACTTTAGATCGAGCACTCGGTGGAGCCGATGCCACGTTTTCCCTCAATCCAGCGGAGTTTAAAGCCACGGTTGAAGCTATAAGGAATACAGAGAAACTTATTGGACACGTCGACTACTCTGTAAATGAGAAAAACAGAAAATTCGCTCGATCACTTTTTGTCTGCGAAGATATAAAAAAAGGAGAAAGATTGACGGACAAAAATATCCGTTCCATAAGGCCATCCGATGGACTTCACCCAAGATATTATGATAATGTCATAGAGAAAACAGCACGCAGAGATTTGGCGCGCGGAACACCATTGAGATTGGAAGATGTTAAGGGGAAACAATGTACAAAACAGATCAAGAAGATTTTTGGGCTGGTGAATTTGGAAGAGAATATATCGAAAGAAACGATAGCATAGAGCAGTTAGCTAGTAATATTAGTTTTTTTGCTGAAGTATTCAGGCCTTGTAATAAGGTACAGTCAATAATTGAATTCGGCGCTAATATTGGGATGAATATTAAAGCCATCAAGCAGCTGTTGCCTTTTGCAAAAATAAGTGCAATAGAAATCAACAAAAAAGCCTGCGAAGAACTTGACAAAATTGACATGGGGGGGGGGGGAGAGATTTTTAATGATTCCGTTCTTAATGTCAATCTAGTTTGTAAATATGATTTTGCTTTTATAAAGGGAGTACTTATACATCTCAACCCAGATGAATTACACAATGTTTACAATCGACTGTATGAATGTGTAAAACTGAATGGTTATATCATGATAGCAGAGTACTATAATCCAACGCCAGTTATGGTCGAATATAGAGGATACAAGGATAAATTATTCAAGCGGGACTTTGCTGGTGAATTAATGGATAAGTATCCAAGTCTTGAATTGCTAGATTATGGTTTTACATATCGTAGGAAGAGTTTGAATGATGATATGAATTGGTTTTTGATGAAAAAAAATAAATGAAAACTATAGCCATAATTCCCGCGCGCGGAGGTTCGAAAAGAATTCCTCGTAAAAATATAAAAGATTTCTGTGGAAAGCCGATCATCGCTTATTCCATCGAAACTGCTCTGCGGAGCGAAATTTTCGACGAGGTAATGGTGTCGACGGACGATCAAGAAATTGCAGATATTTCCATGAAATACGAAGCGAAGATTCCTTTTTTTAGAAGTCCCGAGACGTCAACAGATATGGCCATGACAATACCAGTACTTATAGAAGTTCTAAACGAGTATAAAAAATTGGGGCAAAATTTCGATCATTGCTGTTGCATCTATCCATGTGCTCCGTTTGCCAATTCGCTTAGAATCAAGAAAGGCATGGATTTGCTCCTTTCAGAAAATGCTGACAGCGTGCTACCGATTGAGATCTCAGGACCTAGAGCCAATGTATCATGATGCCGGGCAGTTTTATTGCCTCAAATCAGAGAGTATGATTAAAGAAGAAAAACTGTATTGCCGAAAAACTCTCCCCATTATTCTTCCAGAGCACCGAAGTGCAGGATATTGATACAATTGAGGATTGGAAAATGGCCGAATTGAAGTATAAAATACTGAGTCATGGTTTATAATGTTTTAATCGTTGGCGCTGGACAAATTGCTTCCGGATTCGATTTTTCAGATTCGGAGGACATTTTGACCCATGCGCATGCATATACAAAACACAATGGGTTTAATCTAGTCGGATTCTATGATGTTGCTTTTGAAAAAGCGAAGCTCGCGGCTCAAAAGTGGGATTGCGACTGTTTTGAAAATATTTCTAATGTAAAAAGTAAAATAGACGTAATAAGTATATGCACTCCGGATAATTATCATGTAACCTCCATAAGGCAAATCGTGGAGTTACTTCCCAAATTGATATTTTTGGAAAAACCAATCCCGAATAATGCGTCTGAAATAGCATATCTAATGGACATTGCTAAAAGTGTTCCAATTGCAGTTAATTATTCCAGAAGATATGTAAAAGAGTTTCAAGAACTTTCGCGGAGAATATTTTTCAAAGAATTTGGAGAATTTGTCACCGGAGTTGGACATTATGGGAAAGGATTCATGCACAATGGATCCCATATGATAGATCTCTTGCGTTTATTAATTGGTAATATTGGATCTGTGAAAACGGTAACAAAAATAAAAGATTTTTATCCAAATGATCCTTCTAAAAATGTCGATGTATTTTTTGAAAATAATGCAAGATTTTCTATGCATGTAATTGATTGTAATAATTACACTATTTTTGAATTGGATTTATTTTTTGAAAAAGCGAGAATTCGAATATTGGATTCAGGTTTTAAAATTGAAATTTATAAAATTGTTGAAAATAAAGTTTTTAATGGCTATCGCAAATTACAAAAAAATATGGATTATTCAACACAATTAAATTCAGCTATGTTTTCCGCCATGGATAATATATTTAATTTTTTGGTTAGAAAAGAAAAATTATTATGTAATATATGTGACGGCTACGAGGCAATTAGATATGCCTAAGATCCTTTTTTTCGCCCATGATCCAGGCGGAGCAAATGCAATTAATCATTTAATAAATATTTTTAAATCAAAGGGACATGACGTTTTGGTTTATGCAAGAGGGCCTGCTATAAATAGACTGCAGGATGCGCTTTTTTTAAATACCGATAATTTAAAAACATTTTTACAGGAGAAAAATCCAGATTTTATAATTACAGGAACAAGCTCCAATGATTTTACAGAGAAGTATCTTTGGAAAGATGCGCAACATATTAATATTCCAACAATGGCCATATTGGATCATTGGTGTAACTATGGAATTAGATTTTCCAAATACGGATTAAGAGATATAGAAAAATATAATTCTGATAAATCTTTCGATTTTCTTCCATCTCATATTTGTGTTATGGATGATTTCGCAAAATCTGAAATGCAAAATGAAGGGATTCCTTCGAACATTATACATCCATTCGGCAATCCTTATTTTTTGGAAATTAAAAAACGCGCAGAAAGCGTTATTACTGAAAAAGTTCGTTCCAAATTTATTAGGAATAACAATGAATCATTAATAACTTTTGCCTCAGAACCGTATGAAGAAGATTACGGGATTTCTCCGGAACGAACAGCTCTTAATGATATATATAATTGTCTAAGAAACATTGATATAAAAACACATTTAATTATAAAATTACATCCTAAAGAATCCGTAGATAAATATTCCTCCTTCTATGACGACTCTAGCATTGATAAAGAAACAGATTCCATTGAATTAATTGCGGCGTCTGATGTGGTTATCTCTATGACGTCGATGTTTTTGGTAGAATCTGTGATTATTGGGAAAAAATGCCTTAGCTATCAACCTAACGAAAGCGATAAAAATAAATTTATCCTAACGAGGAATAATGTTTTGCCTTTTATCGCTAAATCATGTGATTTAAAAGAATATTTATTACCTCTATTAAAGCAAAAAAATTTATTGTATTGTTCTGAGACATCTTTTATTGCATCAAATGATGCATTGGTCAGTTTTATTGAGGAAAAAATGTGCGGAAGTTAGCCATTTTAGGTGGAGAAAAGGTGCGGAAAACAAAATTTCCACCCTATACTCCAATAGGTAAAGAAGAATTAAGTGCAGTTAAAGAAGTTTTCAAAAGCAATGTTTTTTCTAGATTTCTTGGATGCTGGCACGAGGATTTTTTTGGAGGTCCACAGGTTCAAGCGTCAGAAAAAGAATGGGCTGAGTTTTTTAATGTAAAACATGCGATTGCGGTAAATTCAGCCACATCTGCGCTGTACTGCGCCGTTGGTGCCATTGGTACAGAGCCATTTGATGAAATTATAGTTTCTCCTTACACTATGAGCGCTTCTGCAACAGCCCCCCTAATATACAATGCCATTCCAATATTTGCAGATGTAGAACCTGATTATTTTGGCTTAGATGTGGATTCAATTGAAACAAGGATTACCGACAGAACACGGGCAATAATTGTTGTCGATATTTTCGGACAGCCATATGACGCCGGAAGAATAAATGCTCTTGCAAAAAAACATAATCTGAAGATTATTGAAGATTGTGCGCAGGCTCCATATGCTAAATTAAACGGAAAATTTGCGGGAACTCTTGGCGATGTCGGAGTTTATTCCCTAAATTATCATAAGCATATTCATTGTGGAGAAGGCGGAATTCTCGTAACAAATAATGATGAATTAGCTGATAGATTGAGACTGATCAGAAATCACGCAGAAGCTATCGTAGAAGAAAAAGGTCAATCCAATCTTATTAATATGATAGGTTTTAATTACCGCATGACAGAAATAGAGGCGGCAATCGCTCGTTTTCAGTTAAAAAAACTCCCTTCGCTAGTTAGTGAACGTTTAGAAAATGTTCGCTATTTAGAAAAAGGCTTATCTCAAATTCCATGTTTAGAAATGCCCAGGATAAGGTATGACGCAGAACATGTTTATTATACTCATTCAATAAAATATATAGGGCAAGCATCTGGTATTCATAGAAATAAATTTGTGGAGGCTGTAAAAGCCGAGTTAATGCCAATAGAATTACGCGAGACTGAAGGAATTAAAGTTGGGTGTGGATATGCAAAGCCGCTTTATCTACAGCCCATGTTTCAAAAACACATTGCTTACGGCAGCAATGGGTTCCCCTGGAGTAAATCTGGAAAGAATTATGATTATAGCAAAGGAATTTGTCCAATTGCGGAAGATTTGCATTTTAATTTGTTGATCACTCATGAATATATGCGTCCAGGAATGACAAAGGAAGATTTGGATGATATAATCACTGCGTTTGTTAAAGTTTGGGAGAATAGGCGTGAGATTGGAGGGTAAAAGAGTATACATGACTCTTCTATCAATGAAAGAATTGAGTGGAAATTATATAAATTGGTTAAATGATAAAGAAATATGTAAATACAATTCACATGGAGATGTAGAATACACCTATGAAGATGCGATAACTTACATAAATAAGTTGTCCAACGATACATCAAAAATAGTTTATGCCGTGTATTCCCTAAGTGACGGTGTGCATATAGGCAATATCTCCTTGCAAAAAATTGATGAAAAAAATCGCAATGCGGAAGTAGCTTTGTTATTTGGGGAAACTTTCTATTGGAATAAGGGATATGCTACTGAGGCCCTACAATTACTTATAAAAAAGGCAGCAAAAATGGAATTACACAGATTGTATTTTGGAACTCACATAGAAAATGTTGCTATGCAAAAAATTGGGGAGAAGTTAAATTTTCAAAAAGAAGGAATTTTTAGGGATTGTATTTTTAAAA
>JAIRMQ010000009.1 GCA_031258575.1 Holosporaceae bacterium
AGGAACGAAAGCTTTCTGCTGCACTTGAAAGAATGCGAGTTTCGGTATAATAATAAGGATGAGGATCTTTCTAAAATTTTGACTAAACTGGTCAATAAAGAAAAATAGATGCTAGTCTGGAGCCTAGATATTTAATAAAGAAATTGATAAAAGCTAGCCTGGATTGTCACAATTGAAAATTGATTAATTATACTTAGAATGCTTTTCTTGATTAATCCAGTACTTAAAGAGTACAATAATATGAAAAGGATTATATATGTTATCGTCAGAATTTTTCGCTCCAACTTCCAAAGAAGTACCGAGCGAAGCTAAAATGATCTCTCACCAATTAATGCTGCGAGCTGGAATGATTTCTCAAAGCGCTTCAGGAATATATTGCTGGCTTCCCCTTTCCGTTCGCGTTATGAACAAAATAACTAACATTGTTTGCGAGGAGCAAGATAGGATTGGCGCTAATCGGGTGTATTTCAGTACTATTCAACCGGCGGACCTATGGATAGAAAGTGGTCGATATGAAGCTTATGGAAAAGAAATGTTGCGCATAAAAGATCGAAAGGATAACAATTTTCTTTATAGTCCGACGAACGAAGAGCAAGCGACAGATGTTTTCAGGAAATATGTAAAAAGTTATAGACAATTACCTCTTTTATTTTATCAGATACATTGGAAGTTTAGAGATGAGATTCGTCCAAGATTCGGAGTAATGAGAGGACGCGAGTTTTTTATGAAAGATGGATATTCCTTTGACATGAATTTCGAAGGCGCTCAAACAACTTACAGAAAAGTTTTCAAATCCTATATGAAAATATTTCGACGAATTGGTTTAACTCCAGTTCCAGTTCAGGCAGATCCTGGAGCAATTGGTGGAAATATGAGCCATGAGTTTCAGATCCTCGCGGAAACGGGAGAAAGCACTTTATATTATGATAAAAAACTACTTTCTTCGACTGATGATAAGCCATCAAGCATTTTTGCAGTTACAGATGAAAAATATGATCCCAAAGCGTCTCCTATCCCAGAGACAGAATTAGCAATTTCCAAAGGAATTGAAGTTGGGCATATCTTCTACTTTGGAACTAAATATTCCAGACCCATGAATGCTTTTGTTTTAGATGAAAATGGAGGAAAAGTCTTTCCTGAAATGGGCTCGTATGGGATTGGGATTTCGAGATTGGTCGCGGCTATCATCGAAGCTTCACATGATGAACGTGGAATTATTTGGCCAGAAGCGGTTAGTCCTTTTGGTATAACGATTTTAAATTTGCACACAAAAAATGAAAAGTGTCGGGAAATTGCTTCCCAAATTTATGAATCATTATTATCGACAAAAGAAGTCTTATATGACGATCGTTCGATTTCAGTAGGAGAAAAATTAGCAGATGCGGATCTTATCGGTATTCCTTATCAAATTATTATCGGTACTAAGAAGGCAGAAATTGGAATAGTCGAGTTTAAAAACAGGAAAACGGGAGAAATTGTGGAAATGTCAATTGATAAAGCAATTGGGAGATTTCAATAAATGTCATCAACAGAGCTATTACTAGCTTGGAGATATATTAGATCAAAAAGAAGGGAGAAAGCCATATCGGCGATAGCTGGTTTTTCAATTGTTGGAATTATTCTCGGTGTTGCGACGCTTATTATCGTAACTTCTGTTATGAATGGTTTTCGGAAAGAATTTACTGAAAAAGTTATTGGATTTAACGGGCACATTGTTCTCCATCCTCTCGGAGCTTTTGGAAATTATCAGGGAATAGCCGATAAGATTTCTCGTCTACAAGGAGTAAAACAGGCCGTTCCGATTGTGGAAAAACAAGCATTAATCGCCGGAAAAAAGACTATTCGAGGTTCGTTAGCCTACGGAATCGGTTATGAAAGTCTAAAGAAAAGAGATTTAATAACAAAAAATATAGTTAGCGGCGATATTTCTAATTTCAAGGATGAAGGAAAAATTATTCTTGGAGAATCGCTAGCTCAAAGGTTAAACCTTTGTCTTGGAGATGATGTTATATTAATAGCTCCAGAAATGGATGAAACCGGATTTGGCTTCATCCCAAGGAAAAAAACTTTTAAATTAGTCGCTACTTTCGATTCTGGAATGCATGAATATGATAATTCGGTCTCCTATATACCCTTGGATATTTCTCAAAAACTTTTCAAAATACAAAATTCTATTACTGGAATTTCGGTTTTTGTAGAAGATCCTCTTGAAATTTCTACTATAAAAAAACGGATTGGTGGAGAATTTTCTAAATCTTATAGAATTACCGATTGGCAATCGAATAACAGCTCCTTTATGAAGGCAGTTGAAGTAGAGAGAAACGTGATGTTTTTGATTCTCACGCTCATTACGTTGGTTGCGAGTTTTAATATAATTTCCTGTATGATTATGCTAGTAAAAGATAAAGAAAAAGATATAGCAATTCTACGCACAATAGGTCTAACTCGAGCAGCTATAACACGTATCTTTTTTATGATAGGAGCATCTGTTGGAGTTTTTGGAACTTTAATCGGCGTTATAGCAGGACTAGCGTTTTCTATGAATATTCAAAAAATTCAAGATTTTTTAGATAACATCTTAAATACTAAAGTTTTTTCGGCAGAAATATATTTTCTGACACATGTTCCATCACAGCTGAATCCGATTGATGTCGCTATAACTGTGACTGTTTCTCTGTTATTATCCTGTGTTGCGACAATCTATCCAGCGAGAAAAGCTGGAAAACTAAACCCAATAGAAATACTAAGATATGCGTAATATTCCTGTGATAACGATTGAAAATATTAGTAAATGTTATGATAAGAATAACGCATTTGTACTAAAAGACGTCTCATTGGAAGTAAAAAAAGCAGAATTTATAGCTTTATTAGGGCCATCTGGCTCTGGAAAATCCACACTTTTACATATTGCAGGATTATTAGATGATCCGACCGATGGAACAATATTTATCGATGGAAAAAATATAAAAAAAGCCTCAGATGACGAGAAAACCTGGTTGCGACTTTCGAAAATAGGGTTCGTTTACCAATATCATCATCTACTACAAGAATTTTCTGCTCTAGAGAATGTTATGCTTCCTCAGTTAATAAGAAAAAAAGCGAAAAAAGCAGCTAAGGAAAAAGCTTTTTCTTTGTTACGCGATCTTGGTCTCAAAGATAAGGCAAACGCCATGCCGGCGGAACTATCAGGAGGACAAAAGCAACGAGTTGCAATCGCACGTGCGTTAGCAAACGATCCAATATTATTACTAGCAGACGAACCTACCGGAAATCTCGATCCGGAAACTGCTAATCTAGTTTTCAAAGACCTAATTAATATTACAAGGAACAATGGAATGTCAGTTATTATAGCAACTCATAACTACGAACTTTCAGAAAAAACTGATAGGAAGTTTTTGATATCTGAAGGAAAATTACAAGAGAAATGAGCGATTTTATTCATACCAGACTACATTCCTCCTATTCTCTTGCGGAGAGTGCAATAAAAATCGGAAAACTTGTAGAACTCTGCGAAGAAAATCAAATGCCAGCTGTCGCTGTTACTGATACCAATAATCTTTTCGGAGCGATGGAGTTTTCTCTTAAATGTGCGGAACATGGCATTCAACCAATTATCGCTTGCCAATTGAATGTACAGCATACAAAGCGATTAGATCGACCGACCAGCGTTTTATTATATGCTCAAAACGAAAATGGTTATCTTAATCTTATTCAGTTGGTTTCTTCCGCTTATTTATCTCCATCGTCAGAAATGCATCCGGAAGTTACGCTTGATTTTCTTTTTCAGTATTCTAATGACTTAATTATTGCTACTGGCGGCATATATGGTTCTTTAGGAGCTTTACTTCTGGAAGATGACATAAATGGAGCGAAAGATTATCTTGCTTTTATAAACAAAGGCTTTAATGGCAGATTATACGTAGAATTATCTCGTCATAATAGCGAGTTGGAAAACAAGATAGAAGAGAATGCGGTTTCTCTTGCGTATGAATTCAATCTTCCATTGCTGGCAACCAACAATGTTTGTTATCCCTTTCCTTACGATTTCAATTCGCATGACGCGCTAATATGTATTTCACAGGGGTGTACTATATATGATTCAGAGAGGATAACGTCGTCTCCTAGTTTTTATTTTAAATCTCCAGATGAAATGATTGCTCTTTTCGAAGATATTCCTGAATCTATTGAAAATACGATTTATTTAGCTCAGCGCTGTTCTTTTATGCTTGAGAAACAACGCCCCGCTTTGCCACAATTTAAACCGCTTAGCGGGAGAAGCCCAGACGATGAGTTGCGGGTTATTGCATCAGAGGGATTGGAAACAAAATTAGAGAAATTCCAAAATCAAGAAAATTACTCAGATATACATAAGCAGTATTTTGAAAGATTAGAGTATGAATTAGCTATGATTCAGAAAATGGGATTCTGCGGATACTTCCTAATAGTTTCTGATTACGTTGGATGGGCCAAATCCCAAAATATTCCAGTTGGACCAGGTAGAGGATCGGGAGCTGGATCCATAGTCGCGTGGTCGATCCAAATTACTGATATTGATCCTATAAGATTTAAATTATTCTTTGAAAGATTTTTAAATCCCGATCGCGTTTCAATGCCGGATTTCGATATAGACTTTTGTCAAGAAAGACGAGATGAAGTTATTAACTATGTGCAGAATAAATATGGCGAGAAATCCGTCGCGCAAATTATAACTTTCGGAAAACTCCAGGCGAAAGCAGTAATAAGGGATATCGGAAGAGTTTTAGCTCTTCCATACGGATTTGTTGATAAAATTTCCAAAATGGTACCATTTCATCCTACAGCTCCGCTTACTCTTCAGGAAGCTATAGATTCTGAGCAGGCACTTAGGGATCTCATAGATTCTGATCCTCAGGTTAAAAATCTTATGGATATTGCATTAAAACTTGAAGGACTTTATCGACATGCAAGTGTTCATGCAGCCGGAGTAGTAATTTCCGACAGAAATTTGCAGGAAATCGTTCCTCTTTATAAAGACTCGAGATCGACAATGCCTGTAACTCAGTTTTCAATGAAATATATTGAAAGTGCAAGTTTAATAAAATTCGATTTCTTAGGATTGAAAACATTAACAATTATTCAAAAAACTTTAGATATGCTAAAAAAAAAGGGAATCGACTTAACTGCTTCGCAAATTCCACTTGATGACCCAGCTGCTTTCGATCTTTTGAGAAATGTAAATTGCGTCGGAGTGTTCCAGATAGAAAGTGGAGGTATGCGCGACGTTTTAAAAAAACTGCAACCAGATAGAATTGAGGATCTCGTCGCTTTAGTTGCTCTTTATCGACCTGGGCCAATGGATGATATTCCGAAATATATCTCCTGTAAACACGGCGACGAACCGATTGCTTATACGCATGAGAAGTTAAAACCGATTCTGGAAGAAACATACGGAGTCATGGTCTATCAAGAACAAGTTATGCAAATAGCTCAGTCAATAGGCGGATATACACTAGGTCAGGCGGATATTCTACGCCGCGCTATGGGAAAAAAAGATAAAGAAGAAATGCGTTCTCAAAGAAAACGTTTTATAAACGGAGCTATAGAAAGAGGCGTTTCTAAAGAAATCGCCGAACCTCTATTCGAACAAATGAATAAATTCGCTGGATATGGATTTAATAAATCCCACGCAACCCCTTATGGGATATTGACCTACCAAACGGCATTTTTAAAAGCAAATTATAAACTGGAGTTTTTTGCCTCGGTTATGACATTAGATATGAACCATACAGATAAACTTTACGTTTATTATCAAGATGCGCAGAAAAATGGGATAAAAATTATCCCTCCGGATATTAATGCTTCGGAAAGTGATTTTATTATAGTTGATTACTCTTCTGCGACCATCTTATATAGCCTTGCGGCGTTAAAAGGAAGTGGAGAATATGTTGTAAAAAGCATAGTTGAAGATAGGAAAAACAATGGGGCTTATCAATCTATTTTTGATTTCGTAGAGCGAATGGATGCGTTAAAGATTTTGAATAGAAGGTTTGTGGAAAATTTTATTAAATCTGGAGTATTCGATAAATTACATTCCAATAGGCGGCAATTGTTCGAATCTTTAGACATAATCATGTCTATAAAATCATCGACAGAGCAGGTGGATTTATTCGAGAAATCCTATCCAACTCTTGGTAATGTTGAAGAATGGACTGAAACGGAAAAACTTCAGCATGAGTTCTCAGCTGTTGGTTTTTATATTTCGTCTCATCCTTTAATGCAATATGAGAACATAATAAAAGGAAGTAACTTTCTATCTTTATCAGATGCGAAAGAGCTACCAAAAGCTAAGATTTTAGCTATCATTAATGGATTCACTATAAAAACTGCGAAGACGCAAAATAAATTTTGCATTTTACAAATTTCTGATCTTTCAGGAGTTGGGGAAGTTATGGTTTTCTCAGAAACTCTATCAAATTATCGAGATATCATTGAAGTTGGGAATATTATAGTGCTAGACATTATAGCTCATCAAAATGAAGGGCAAGTTCGGCTAATTGCAGATAAAATACAAAAATTTTCCGAATCCCGAACAAAAAATAATGCGCACAATTTCAAGCCAATTCCTTTACATAAAACTTTGCGAATAATTACTGAGAACAGAGATAAGCTATCAAAAATCAAAGAATTAATCGATAATTTCAGAAAAGGAGGAAATTATTCCATTGAACTACATCTTCCTCAAAAAATTATTTTGCCGGATTTTTACCACCTAACATCTTATGATATATTCGACTTGAAAAATATTGTAGGCATTAATAACATAACTGAAAGAATCGAGAAAAATGATTGACAAGCTTTACGACTGGATGCTAAAGCAGGCGGAGAGTAAAAACGCTGTTTATGTTTTAGCTTTTGTTTCTTTTATTGAAAGTTCTTTTTTCCCGCTTCCTCCAGATCCAGTTCTTGCAATAGTTGTTGCAAAAAACAAAAACAAAGCATTTTTCTATGCTTCGCTGTGCGCTTTGGCTTCTGTTTTAGGAGGATTTCTTGGCTATTACATCGGATATGGTTTTTTTGAATTAATAGGAACACCAATCTTATCATTCTATGGACAAGTAGATAAGTTTAACGAAGTAGTTGTTACCCTCAATAAATGGGCCTTTTGGATTATATGCGCAAAAGGTTTAACTCCTATCCCGTATAAAATAGTCACAATAGCCAGTGGATTTGCTAAAATTGATTTGCTTACATTTGGAGTCGCATCCGCAATCACGAGAAGCTTTAGATTTTTAGCATTATCATTTATTTGTAAAATCTTCGGAGATCAAGTTTTAAGCTTTATAGAAAAGCATAAAAAAACTACGTTGATCTTAATAATCGTTAGTATTTTGGTAGGGTTTCTACTTGTGAAGCTTTTTATATGAGATCATATTTTGCAATTTTCTTAGGAAGTTTTGATGCAGATTCCATTTGCCAATAGGGAAACGATTCTATTCAAAAAATCCAGTAGAATGTTAGAGGAAGGTGCCGATGATATCTTCTCAAAATTGGCAGGCGTGGATTTTTCCGATGGAGTTGTAATCATTTCCTCTAAAAGGTCCGCCATTTTCGTTGATGGACGCTATTTACTTGCGGCAAAAGAGTTCGTAGACATTTCCAAATTCGATATAGTTGACCTTAGAATAGATAAAATTATCTATTGGATGAAGAATAATCTACCGTTTAACGCGATAATATCCTATGATCCGAGATATTTTACGCATAGAGAAATGGAGCATTTTTCCAATCGTTTGAGTAATTTGACGTTTTCTCCTATAGACCTAAAGAGGCTTTTAAATTTCCCTCCCAAAATTTTTACTCCGGAAATTTATCAGCTACCAAAAAACGAGAATAAAATATCGATAGCGCTGGATACTATACATAAAAACAATTTAGATGCGTATCTGCTATGCGATCCCTGCAGTATTGCTTGGATACTGGATTTGCGCGATCTCAATCGGAAATACGTACCTGTTATGCTTGGATATTTGCTAATAACTAGAAATGCAGAACAACTTTTTTATACTGATGGCCATTACAACTTACCTGATTTCAGGTCAGAAAGCGAACTATCTCAAGATCTAGCACTGTATTCGCGTATCGGAATAGATAAGTCACAAACTCCTTATCATATAAAGCATCATAATTTCATAGATATCGAAAATCCATGCATATTATCTAAATCGATAAAGAGTCCATGGGAAATAGAAGAAATAAAGCAGGCGGCGGCAAAAGACTCTGCAGCAATCATTAATTTTTTGGATTGGTTCTATAATAATCCTCAAAAGATGAGCGAATTAGATGTAGTTGAGAAAATGTCGTATTTTAGAAAACAACAAAATGGTTTTATCGGAGAAAGTTTTCCAACTATCGCTGCAGCAGATGATCACAGCGCAATTGTTCACTATATTCCCACGGGAAAAACAAATAAAATTATAAACAATATCCTTTTAATAGATTCTGGAGCTCAATACAGACACGGAACAACGGATATCACACGAACTTTATCGATATCAAAACCTAATGACGAAGAGAAGTTATTCTATACGCTTGTTTTAAAAGGCCATATTGCCGTAGCGAAATCTAAGTTTCCTGTTGGAGCTACTGGAGCTCAACTTGATAAACTTGCTCGTCAATATCTACATGAGTACTCGGCAGATTATGATCATTCGACAGGACACGGAATTGGCTTTATGTCGCATGTTCATGAAGGACCAATTTCAATTGCTTCGAATAACGAAATTCCACTTCAAGCAGGAATGATCCTTTCTAACGAGCCAGGATATTACTCTGAAAAAAAATTCGGAATTCGTTTAGAAAATATGATGCTAGTTAAAAATGAAGGAAATAATATTTTATCTTTTGAAATCATATCGCTGGTTCCATTTGACGATAGTCTTATAGATAAAACTTTACTGACCGAATCCGAAATTAATTGGCTCAAGGAATACGATCAAAAAATAGCTTCAAATATTAATTAGCTGGTAGTCATAGAAGTGAGTTGCGTAACCAGACTCTTAAACTTTACGCCCCTATCTTCAAAATTTTTGAATTGATCGAAACTAGCACAAGCTGGAGATAAAAGCACAACATCAACTTTACCCGTTTTTGAAAATTCGTACGCATGTCCTACAGCAATATCTAAAGTTTCGGAAATCTTGTTTTCAACTCCACATTTTGTTAAAAAAGATGACCAACTTTTTGCGGCTTCTCCGATTAAAAAAACGAATTTTAACTTCGAAAAATATTGCACAAGAATTTCTATCCCTTTCTCTTTAGGACGACCACCCGCTATCCATACGATATTGTTGAAGCGCTTTAGCGCTTGCTCAACAGATTCGGCGTTAGTAGCCTTGCTATCGTTTATATAAGAAACACCATTAATAGAGGCCACAATTTCTTGTCGATGTTCCAATCCTCTAAAAGAAGCTAATCCATTCTGAAAAGATTCTTTAGATAAACCATTTTGAATACACGCAACATAGCTTGCTGCAATATTCTGTCTATTGTGATCGCCATCCAAAAAAGAACTGCTATCACAGATAATTTCATACGAATTAAAGCGGTTATCAACTAACTTGTTATTCTCCCATCCCAATCCATTTTCTGGAACTCTTTTTCCGGAAATCGGCACTATTTTTCCTTTGAAAAAAACGAGTATTTCTTCGCAATAATCATCGTCTATGCCGATTATCATATTAGACTTAGCATTCGCGAATATCTTTTGTTTTACCGCTATATATCCCGCCATTCCACCGTGTCTAGCAAGATGATCCGGAGCGATATTCAGTAAAATTGACGTATCGAATCCAAGAATATTACATGATTCCAATTGGTAAGATGATAATTCTAAAACAAAAAAATCTGCATTTGCATCCAGCAATAAAACTGGATTGCCGAAATTTCCGCCTATTTCCACCCTTTTCCCTGCACAATTAAAAATATGATGCACTAGTGCGGCGGTGGTTGATTTACCATTGGTGCCAGTAATACATATAGTCTTTTTGCTAATATGCTGCTGAAAAAGATCCATATCATTTAAAATGGGGATAGATTTCTTTCGCGCAGCGTTCACCATAGGATGTATATCTGGCCAAAGTATATGTACTCCAGGACTAATTACCAATACATCTATTTCTCCAGATTCTATTTCATCAATACTTAATTCAGAATATTTCGGATCAATAATACCGGAATCGTCATATACTTTTATTTTTGCTCCAACTGCATTCATAGACTCTGCGACTGATTTCCCAGTTTTTCCAAGTCCTATTAGCCCAACTCGTTTATTTTTATATAAATTTGGAAAAATCATCTTATTTTCAGGGTAGCTAGCCCAATTAGAGCAAATACAAACGAAATAATCCAGAATCTAATGACCACTGTTGATTCGCTCCATCCTTTTTTCTCAAAATGATGATGAATAGGAGCCATTAAAAAAATTCTTTTACCAGTTAATTGGAAATAAAACACCTGAATCATAACAGAAACAGCTTCAAATACGAAAAGTCCTCCTATTATAGCAAGAACAAATTCGTGTTTTATAATGACGCTTATCCCACCCAGCGCTCCACCAATAGCAAGGGAGCCTGTATCTCCCATAAATATCAAAGCTGGCGGCGCGTTATACCATAAGAAGCCCAAACAAGCTCCGATCAACGCTCCACAAAATATGGCTAATTCCCCAACGGAAGCTATGTAAGTAATTTGTAAGTAATTTGCAAAAACAAAATGTCCAACAATGTAGCTAATTATACCGAGACAAAGAGCTGTTAACATAGAAGGAAACGTCGCCAATCCATCTAATCCATCCGTAAGATTTACAGCATTGGAACTTCCGACGATAACAAAAGCTGTAAAAATAATTAGAAACGTTGAACTATTAATAGTGAAGTTTTTTAAAAATGGGAACGTTAGTCGTCCAACTACTTCCGGACTTCTCAATGACTCTATAAAATATGAAAAAAGTAAGGCGATGACTACCTGAAACAACATTTTTTTCCGCCCACGAATTCCTTTGGAATTTTTAAGTTTTACCTTCAGAAGGTCATCATAGAATCCCAATAAACAATAGAGAAAAGTCAATAAATTTAAAGCAATCAAATAATTATTATAGATATCTCCCCATAATAAGGAAGATAATATTGTTGCAGCTATAATGACAGTTCCGCCCATGGTAGGGGTGCCCTGTTTTTTTAAATGGGACGCAGGACCATCATCACGAATCGGCTGATTGTGATATTTTAGCCACTTAATAAAATGGGGATATAACAAAAAACTAACTAATAATGATGTTAATAAAGCACATATCGTTCTAAACGTGACATAGCGCAGTAAGTTCATTCCAGGTATAAAATTAAAATAAGGGAATAAGAAATTATAAAACATTAGTTATCCAAATTTTTTATAGCATCAACTATATAATCCATTTTCATGGATCTTGATCCTTTCACTAGAATACAATCACCGGATCGTATTTCTTCCAGAACTTTTTCGCATAATTCTTCTGAATTTTCGCACCAAGCTCTTTTTTTACAATCTCTTAAATTATCAAATAAACTTTTGGATAGTGGACCGCACGTGAACACTGAATCTATCCCAAATTTATCAATAGTCGGAGATATATTTTCATGATATTGCTTGGCATCTTTCCCTAGTTCCAGTAAATCTCCTAATACTACTATTTTCCGACGATTTTTATATCTTCCTAACGATCTAATAGAAGCTTTAACGGAAGTCGGACACCCATTATACGCATCATCTATCAATATCATGTCTTTATTTTTCAAAAGAACAGCTTGTCCGCGACCTGCTGGAATCTTAAAAGAAGAAATACTATTTGCTAATTTTTGCAAGGATATTTCTGAAGCGATATGAGACGCTAAAAGCGCCGGTAAGCTGTTTACAATCAAAGGACTATTCATTTCGTATTCTATTTTTTCTCCTAGAATTTCCGCAGCAACTTTGAAACCATCGTTTATAAAATCATATTTGATGATTCTCGCATCTGAATTAGGGAGGCCAAAGGTAAAAATACTTTTTATACAATTATCTTTGGCTTTTTGTTTAAAAAAATCAGCATATGCAGAATCTGCCGGAATAATAGCGGCTTCCTGTGGGATTTCAAAAATTTCCGATTTTGCCTTTGCAATATCCCAAACTGAATCGAAAAATTCTAGATGAGTTTCACATATTTGAGAAATAACACTAATAGACGGAGGAATAATTTCTATTAATTTCTTTATGTCACCAAAATTACTCATGCCCATTTCAAAAATGCCAATTTTAGTATTTCTAGGCATTTCTGCTGCGCACATTGGAAGTCCGATCTGACTATTAAAGTTCTTCTTGTTCGAATAAACGCAAGATTTCAATTGGCTGGAAAGAATATGAAAAATTAAATTTTTCGTTGTTGTTTTTCCAACGCTTCCAGTAACCCCAATATATTTGGCAGACGATTTTTCAATGTTACATTTAGCTAATTTTAAAAGAGCCTCGTGAGATGACTCCACTTTTATTATTTGAGGCCCTGTGTCTTTTTCGGAAATTGCTAATACCGCTCCATTATTCAATGCTTCAAGAATGAAATTATGCCCATCTGTTCTTTGCCCACTCAACGCGACAAACAAATCTCCCGCTTTTACTTCTTTCGAATTTATACAGATACCATCGATGTTAATAGAAATTTCTCGATTGAAAATCTCTGATAATTCGTTTTTCGAAAAAATCATTTTTTCCTCACGGCATTTCGTATAACTTCTCTATCGCTAAATTTCATCGATTCCTTACCTACTAATTGATATGATTCATGACCTTTTCCGGCAACTAACAAAGTATCTCCTTTGCCTAGGATTCCTATCGCGGTTTTAATAGCTTCTTTCCTACTGGCTATTTCAATTGCTCTAGGGCATCCCTCCAAAATCATTTTTCTAATTAGTTTGGGATCTTCTTCTCTCGGATTATCGTCTGTTACTATAACTTCATCAGCAAAGTTGGCGGCAATTTCTCCCATAATTTTTCTTTTTTTCTGGTCCCGATTACCTCCGCATCCAAAAACAACAATAACCCTATCGAGGGTTTGATCGCGAGTGGATAAAATTGCAGTACGCAAAGCATCTGGTGTATGAGCATAGTCTATATATACATTTGCACTACCGAAACTAGCAACTAATTCCATACGACCATCAATAGGACGCAGCTTTTTTAGTCCATCAATGATTTGTTCTAAAGTTAATCCAGAAAAATAACCAATTGTCGCAGCACATAGGGAATTATAAATTTGAAAAGCTCCTCGAAGAGGAAAAGCCATCAAAATTTCTTTTCCGAAAAATGAAACAGTAATTTCTCGAAAGCGCCCTCTACAATCTACTTTTAAAATCTTTACGTCATTGGACTGATATCCGTAACTTACGCATTTTATTCCGCGTGCATTAGCTATTTCGCAGATTTTCTCAGAATAAGCATCATCTGAATTTACAACAAAAACTGATTTTGGAGTCGCCAATTCAGAAAACAACCGTGATTTAGCCAGCCAATAGTTTTCGAAAGTCTTGTGATAGTCTAAGTGATCTTGCGAAAAATTTGTAAAAGCGCATATGCTAAATTCGATTTCATCAACTCTGTGCTGGTCCAATCCCTGGCTAGTAGTTTCTATCGCCACATTAACGATTTTTTTTTCAGTAAGCCTTTGTAAAATTCTATTGAGCTCTAAACAATCTGGAGAAGTTAAATTATTGCGTAGCTCCTCCTGTCCATTTTCCGTAATGACTCCCAAAGTTCCTATACTTGCAGCGGAAATTCCAGCATTAAGCCAAATCTGCCTTAGGATATCAACTGTTGATGTTTTTCCATTCGTCCCCGTTACCGCAACTACATTAGAGAACTTTCTATCAAAAAATTTCGATGCTAAATACGCTAACTCTTTTCGAACATTATTAGAAAAGCGCCATATTATACCGCCTTTTTCTTTAGTGTAATTCTTACCATTATTGCTTCTTTGCAAAATGCATTTAGCTCCGCCAGCTAATGCTTCTTTGATATGCTCCTTTCTATTTTCCACATTTCTGTTGAGAGCTACAAAAAGACATCCTGGAATAATCTGTTTAGAATTATCAGAAAAGTCGGATATTTCTGTGTCGTTAAAGTTAGAATCAATACCGAAACTAAACAGCTCTTTTATTGTTTTCATATGGACCTCCTAATGATATTTTTCCAATCCGGTTCAGGATCAGAAGATGCTGGCACTTCCAACATACTTCCTATTCTTTTTATTATTCGTGCTGCTACCGGAGTAGCGTTCCAACCGGCTGTTCTATATCCGTACGTTTTGGGAGTGATCTTAGGATCATCCAAAACTAAATAGATTGAATATTGAGGATTAGTCATAGGAAAGGCGCCAACGAATCCTGTATAATTTGATTCTTTTAGATATTGACCATGTCTTTGCTTTTCCGCAGTTCCTGATTTTCCTCCCACACAATATCCTGGAACATCCGCGAATTTATTAGTTCCTTCCGTTACATTAATTCTCATTAGAGCTTTTATAAGATCCGATGTTTTTTGAGAAATAATTCTACGTACTTGAGGTGCGTTTTTACGCTTTAATAGCGTTGGATTGTTAAAGAATCCATTATTTAAAATTCCTGATACAACAGTAATAATATGTAACGGACTAAATGCAATTCCATGTCCATATGAAATCGTCATTGAACTAATATCCGTCCAATGCCGAGGATACAAAGGACGTTGCGTTTCAAGCAATTCGCAAGAAATTACATCCAATAATCCAATTTTTTTGAAAAATTCTTTCTGAGCTGCAGCGCCTACACTCAAAGCAATTCTGGCAGAGCCTATATTCGAAGAATATTTCAGAATTTCTTCCACCGATAGAAATGTTTTCTTTCCTTTAAAATCATGAATAACAAAACGTCCAACCTTCAGTGGAGCTCTAGCGTCAAATTGAGTAAACGGCGTAATCTGTCCTGATTCAAAAGCCATTGTGGTATTGAAAATCTTCGCAGAAGAACCTGGCTCAATAGCGGAAGAAGTAACCATATTAAAATGCTCTTTTGCATTAGGATCAGAATTTATATTAGGATCGAAATCTGGCAAAGATACCATCGATATTATTTCTCCAGTGGATATTTTCATAACAATCGCAGCTCCGCCAATAGCGCTGAACTCATCAATACCCTTTTGAAGTTCGTCACGAACAGCATGCTGTACTTTCACGTCGATGGATAAATATATTGGTTCGGGAGATTCTCTTAAAGAGTCATCAAAGACTTTTTCAATTCCAGATATTCCTATATTATCGATGTCAGTACTTCCAGCTGCGTGGGAAACTAAATTACTGTCTGGGTAAACTCTTTTTTCAGTTCGAAGAAAATGCATTCCAGGAATTCCTTGATTCAGTACCTCTTGTTCCTGGAGCGGAGATAAATGACGTTTTATCCACAAAAACTTTTTCTGTGATGACAGTTTTTTCTCAATGTCTGCTTTATTTAAATCCTTTAGAACTGACGCTATTTTTTCAGCAGATTCTTTTGCATTCAATATTTCGTGCGGACAAGCGTATAAAGAAACAGTAGGCAAGCTCGTTGCAATTATTACTCCTCTTCTATCTAAAATATCAGCTCGAGAAATCAAAGGGAAAACAGAATCTAAGACATGACTCTTTTCTCTCTTATTAAAAACCATTACCTGTGTAAGTCGAAATATTAATATAAGAAACAGAATCAGGAAAACGCTAATAACGAATAAAATTCTTTGTTTCATAAGTTTCAAAGACTTAGAAGATATGGAAAATAAATTATTACCGTAACTGTTATCCATCAATTGGAACCCCGAGCGGAAAGAATTTCGTCTACCAATTTAGCTAACTTTCTAATCTTTGGATATTTGCTCTTCTCTCCATGAAAGATCGATGGATCAAACTCTCGTAATTGCGCTGGTTCTATCGCTTTCATTCCAAGATGTTTAATCGCAAGCCGTTGTATTCTTTCAGGAGACGTTAGAGTTTTCCATTCTGCTTTTAGTATATGATTGCTTTTTTTTTCAATTATTAATTCTCTTTTTGCAGCTCTAATTCTATCTTCGATCGAAACAACTGTATATTTCAGATAAAACATCCACGAACCGATAATGCAAACCAATACAGCAAAGAATAGCGACGATTTTTTAGTTATCATTTCCACCAATACTAAAAACGAACTATCTTAACATGGAAATTGCGCGAAGTTTAGCAGATCTTGATCTCGGATTTAATAAAATTTCTTCTTTTGATGGTATAACAGGCTTTTTAGTTAATAATTTAAATGCGGAATTAACGGCCAAGTCTTTGAAAAAGAGCTTTACTATTCGATCTTCCAAAGAATGAAAACTGACAATCGCAATAATTCCTTCTGGCTGAAGCAAATCCAGCGCATTTTTCAGAATTGCTTGCAATTCGCCTAGCTCATCATTTACTAAAATTCTTAGAGCTTGAAAAGTTTTTGTTGCAGAATCTATTTTCCCTCTTTTCCTAATGCATGAACGCACTATTCTGGCTAAATCTGCAGTATTTGAAATTTTATCTATATTTAGTTTTATATTTTTCGCAATTCGTCGAGAAAAGCGCTCTTCTCCAAATTCGTAAATAATATTAGCTAAATCCTGTACAGAATATCTTCTAATAACGTCCATAGCCGTTTGATCGTTTAATCCCATTCGCATATCAATGGGACCTGAAAGATTAAATGAAAACCCTCTGGACGAATCAGCAAGCTGGAAACTAGAAAGCCCAAGATCAAGAACTATTCCATCCACTTTTTCTATACCATTTGCCTGAAGAACAGCTTTTATTCTGCTGAATTTTTCCTGAGCAAAAATAAATCTATTTCCATAATCTTTATTAAATTCATTTGCTATGTTTTTTGAATAAGCATCGCGATCTATAGCTATAATTCTGCAATTTGAGGATTCCAATATAGCTTTTGAGTATCCTCCTCCTCCAAAAGTACCATCGAAATAAATTCCATCGTCTTTAGGAGAAACCAAACTTAAAATTTCTTTTAATAAAACAGGAATGTGCATAATTATAGAAAATAAGCAATGATTGCAAAAATTGGAAGTAAAATGCTCGAAGACCAAGCTATATATCCCAAGAAAGAAGGCACTTTCATTTTATAATTGGTCGAGACCGACCTCACGATTAAATTTGGAGCATTACCTATGTATGTCAATGCACCCATAAAAACCGTAGATACAGAAAAAGCTGTTAAAATATTAGCTTTTGTTGCCATGAGAATATTGGCATCTCCAGAAGTGAGATGAAAGAATATTAAAAAAGTCGGAGCGTTATCAAGGATGGATGATAATAGCCCGCTTATCCAGAAACATTTGCTTGCAGCAAATTCTCCATTTGGCGCGATTATTGAGAATAATTTTCCGAAACTACCATTAACGCCTTGATGCAGCATGTTGATAATTGGAGCAACTGTTACAAAAATCCCAGCGAATAATTCCGCTACTTCTTTTATTGGTTCAAGTGAAAAATGATTCTTCTGACGTACATCTTTCGATGTGAATTTCAAAGATATAAAGGCAATCAGCAAAAGAACGATATTTCTCACGAGCGCTGAAATGGAGTATTTTTCACCCGCAAAGATAAAACTTCTATTGAAACTACTAAAAACAACCACTAGTAAAATAAGAGCGATTAATAGCATATTTAATCTGCCTTTAATTTCAACATTAGGCTTTACGTCTTCTTCAACAAGTAAGTGATCGTTTCTGTAGAAGTAAGAATCTATAAGGAAAAATATGAAGCACAAAACGATGATTGTGCTAAATAGAATTTTGTAGAGATTTTTTATAAACCAAAAAAAATCCACTCCATTAAGAAATCCTATAAAAAGCGGAGGGTCTCCTAATGGAGTTGCTGCTCCTCCAACGTTGGCAAGGAGAAAAATAAAAAACACTACTAGGTGTGTATTGTGTTTTCTCCTCATGTTTGCTCTTAAAAAAGGACGAATTAAGAGAGCGGCAGCTCCTGTTGTTCCAATCCATCCAGCTAATATGCTTCCTAAGAATAGGAATGTCGTATTAAAAATTGGTCCGTGATAGCCTTGAAAATTTAAAAAAATTCCACCGGAGACAACATATAGCGAAAATATTAAAACAATAAATGATATATACTCTCCGATAATTGGTTTCAGCGCGGCGTAAATAATTTTATCGATTCCAAAAAAACAAGAAATGAATACTAAATATAGCCCCACCCAAAATAACATGATGAAAAAAGAACGCTCTTCCCAAAATCTAGGAAAAAGTAGTGGTAAAAACGACATTGAAAGAATAATACCTAGAAAAGGTACTACCCAGAAAAGAGACGAAAACTCCATTCCCTTCCTCGATTTATTGACTTTCGGCTTTGCTCGATATTCGAACTATTCCAAACCTCAAGTACCTAACTCCGGTAAATATAGTCATTGCCACTGCTATCCAGAGTAACACTGTTCCCGCCCGTTTGAAAATAACTATGTCAGGGAACATGGCGGAGCAAAGCAAAAAAGATACAGAGACCATCTGCGTTCCTGTTTTCCATTTCGCATACTTTGTAACTGGAACTATCATTTGCATTTGCGACATAAATTCACGGAGCCCTGAAACTATTATTTCTCTTGCTAAAATTATTGCTGCTCCCAGTAAATTAAATCCGCTGATTATTCCTGTTCCAGAAAGCATTAATAATATTGTGGAAACCAAAAGTTTATCTGCTATGGGATCGAGAAATCTTCCGAAAGCAGATACTTGTTTTTTTCTGCGTGCAAAATATCCATCGAAAAAATCCGTAATGCATGCAACAATAAATAAAACTGTCGCTACTAAATGAGCCCAAAAACCTTCCACATAAAAACATACAACGATAAAAGGAATTGAAAAAATCCTCGACAAGGTTAATAAATTCGGCAACATATAAAATTTCCTACGAATTTTGAGAGGATATTAACATAAAAGATCATATTTATAGAAGTGCAAACTTAACCGAACATTCCAGAAGCAAAACTTTCTTCTTTAAGTAATTATTTCCTATGTATCCATAGTGATAGGAAATGACAGAGGAGTCGTAAGATTTCCTATTGTTACTACAGCGTCGATAATAATGGATATTTTATTACTGTTTCCCTCGATATTTATTACATGTGACTTTGCGTCTGAAAGACGCGGCTCGAACTGCCTAATCGCTTCATCGATTGCTGATTCAAGTTTTTGAATCTCAAAGGCGTCTTCAGCAAAAGTAGGAGCTGTCGCCTTCACTCCATAAAAGTAGGGATTAGTTATCTTTGAGGATTTTATAATAGCTGAAGTTTTTGTATTAAGTAGGCAAGACAAATCATTTGCAATCGATTCTTGTAATTCCTTTGTATTTAACAATCTCTTAGGAGTCTTTTCGAAAATTTCCTCAGTATTTTCATCTACCAATTTTTCGAACAGGGGAGCAATTGCGGACTTTGTCATGAATCTTTTATTTCCCACTTTATTAAATCAATCTGAGAGGCAGCTGTTCCTTTTTTAGATGTATCCTCATTGTAATCTGTGTAAGAATCTGAATAGGAAGAATATCGAAAGGAAAATGAAACCACCTCACCAACATAAGAAAAGGATTGTATAACGCATTTAGAGAAAGTTTTTTCTTCTAAAGTTAATATTTTTCCCGTCAACGACGTAGTTTTCATTATAGTAATTTTGGAAATTTCAGTTCCCTTAGCCAAACGACTCTGAATCATGGCGCAATGTTTACCGGAAGGAAGGTGTATCTTCACATCTTGCGCTAAAACAGCCGAATCAGTGCTTTTTTTCCCATCGAATAGAGAAAACCTTGAAATACAAAACTCCATTTTAAAGAATCTTGTGAAATCTTTGAGTCCTTCGACATCATCTCCAAAAATCTTATCTGCAGAAATAAACCACTCGCAATTAGGTAATGTACTCCCTACATTTCCAGAATCTTTTTGTATAGAAAATGGATTAGATTCCACTTTAAAAACCTTTTCTTAAGAAAAATCGTTATATTCTATCATGGAAGATTCCCAAAAAGAACCGCATTATAATTTATAATTATGAGGCATTTATGAGAAATTACTCTATTCTTTCGTTCTTGTTGTTTCAATCAATTGAAGCGAACACTGGCATTCCAACTATAGTAATGTTTGAACCGATATTAATTCTAATACTTATTCCGATAACATTTATCGAATATAAAGTTATGCAAAAATACTTACCGTGTCTAAAGAATATAATACTTGTAAAAAGTGCTTCCATATCGAACGTATTTTCTACATTTATTGGTTTCCCGATTGCTTGGATAATAATGCTCATATTTCAAGTGATATATGAGAAAATTATCCCGTTGCACAAGCTGCCTTTTGAACCTGCATGGCTTGCTCCTTTGGTGGATCTCGGCAGCGGAGAAAGTTATACAATTATGATGTATTTAATGATCGGATTTTCTCTTTTATGTATGACGTTAGCTCATTTTTTCATGTCATATTGGATCGAGTATTTTATTGCACGAAAAATCATCAAAGAAAGGGAAGACATTGATGCGAAGAGCATTAAATTCGCTGTAAGAAATGCAAACGTCATGTCCTACGCGTTTCTTATTTTATTTTCCATTGTATATTGGTTATATATGTTTTATGTGAGAAAAATATTTTGCGGAGAATTTTTGCTCATTGATACGTCTTGGTTATGGTTATTTTCATTCAAAACAGTTGATTTTTTGAGGCAATTCATTTAGAATATGCAATGCGTATTTATGATTTACAAAAATTATGTAAAGAGATATGAAATTCCGGAAAAAATTTGCAAACACGTCTCTTACCGATCGAGGAACCGAGTTTGTAAAAGTATAAGGCTTATTTTTTACGGTTTTACGGATTTCATGCCGACTACGTGATATCCAGAGTCCACATGAACGATCTCTCCAGTTATTCCACTAGAAAGCGCACTCAAAAGGAATAAAGCAGAACCTCCGACATCGGCTAATGTCGTGTTTCTCTTCAATGGAGAATTTTCACAATTCCAATTTAGAATGTATTTAAAGTCCCCAATTCCAGACGAGGCTAATGTTTTTACCGGTCCAGCGGATAAACCGTTAATACGGATGTTTCTATCGCCGAAATCGACAGCCAGATATTTTACGCTTGCCTCAAGAGCAGCTTTCGCAACTCCCATAACATTATAATTAGGCATTACTCTTTCTGCACCAAGATAAGTAAGAGTTAAAATGGAAGCGCCATCCGATAAAAAATCCCACGCATGCCTACAAACGGCAGTTAAAGAATAGCAAGATATTTCCATAGTTTTTGTAAAATTACTGCGGCTGGTATTGACGTATTTCCCCGTTAGTTCGTTTCTATCTGAAAAAGCAATAGCGTGCACAATAAAATCGATTTGATTAAACCTCTCTTTTAGCTTGGAAAATAACTCTTTTAAGCTTTCCTCGTTAGTTACATCGCATTCTAATAATGGAATATCACCGATGGAATCTGCCAGAGGTTTTATTCTTCTGTAAAGCGCTTCAGATTGATAACTAAAGGCCATTTCAACACCTTGCTCCGCTAATTTTTTCGCTATTCCCCAAGCTAGCGACATTTCATTAGCTATACCCATTACAAGGCCTTTTTTCCCACTCATTAACTTCATGATTTCCTCATTACTTCGTATTAATAACTTTTTTTAACATAGAAGACGCGCGGAAAGATAATGACTTCCGCGAAGAAATAACTGCCGCTTTTAAAGTCTTGGGATTTCTTCCCATCCTTTCCTTTTTATCACGCACTATAAAAGTACCGAAACAGGATATTTTTACGCTTCCTTCTTCCGCAAGCGCAGTTGTTATTTTTTCCAAAACCTCCTCCACTATGTCCAATGCGTTAAATTTTGTTACTTGAAATTCTTTAATAATTTCATTTGCTAAATCTATCCGAGTTAAAGTTTTTGTACCGTCTTTTTTCATGAGGTTCTCCATTATAATCTAATTAAAGCGTATCCCCAAGTGAACCCGCTTCCCATCGACAACAATGCAGTATTTCCGATGGATCCGAATTTATTTTTTACTTCATTCAAAGCCAATGGAATCGATGCGGCTGAAGTATTCGCATATTTATCTATATTAATCAAGATCTTTTCTTCAGGAATTTTTGCAATTTCTGCAAATTTTTTTATAATACGAACGTTCGCTTGATGTGGAATAACTAAGTCGATATCATTAATGGACATTTTATGATAGTTTAATAGCTCTTCAAATGCAGAAACAAATTTTTCAACGGCAAATTTAAAAACTTCTCTACCCTGCATTGTTACATAGCCAACCGTCTGAGTAGTAGAAATTCCACCAGTAGTTATCAGGTGATCAGTATAGGTTCCATCCGAGTATATTCTGCATGACTGTATCCCTAAACCGTAATTGTTTCTGGCCTGTAGTACCACTGCCCCAGCTCCATCTCCGAATAAAACGCAAGTCGATCTATCCGACCAGTTAACTATTCTGGAAAAAGTTTCAGCGCCAATTACTAAAGCACACTTTGACTTTCCAAGTTTTATATACGAGTCTGCAATATCTAAAGCATAAATGAAACCGCTACATACGGCATTCACATCAAAAGCTGCTCCATTAGTAATTCCCAATTCTTTTTGCACGACAACTGCGGTTGCAGGAAAAGTATAATCTCCGGTAGCTGTAGCAAGAACGATTAAATCTATATCATTTGGAGAAAGACCTGCATGATTTATAGCCTGACGCGCTGCAATCGTCGCCAGAGAAGAGGTCGTTTCTTCTTCCGCAATATAGCGTTGCTTTATTCCAGTTCTTTGAACAATCCATTCATCGGAAGTTCCAAGCTCTTTAGGAAGTTCATCGTTTTTTAGGCATTTTCGCGGAAGAGCCATTCCGGCACCGATTAATACTGAGTTCATTTGTCCTCGCAATACTCGGATATACGGCTTATTTCCGATTTTCCCAGCTGATCCCTAATGCGATCGAAAATATTTTCGCGAAGAATATCGATTGTAAATCTAATTGCGTTAGCAAATCCTATTCCATCACTATTTCCATGACTTTTTACAACTATTCCATTTAACCCAAGGAGGATAGCGCCATTGTATCGTCTCGGATCCATCTTTTTTTTGAAATCTTTCAATAAAAGCATAGCAAATATAGCGCATAACTTGGAAATAAAAGAGTGAGAGAATGATTTTTTCAGTTCTGAAGTTATAAATTTAGCGGTTCCTTCGATTGTTTTCAACGCTACATTGCCTGTAAATCCGTCTGTAACAATAACATCTATATTTCCTTTGCAAATATCAGTTCCTTCGACAAACCCAACATAATTATCGAAAAATTTCTTCAGTACTTCTGCTGTTTTTTTTATAAGACGACTCCCTTTTGTATCTTCTGTTCCGATGTTTAGAAGAGCTAATTTAACATCTTTTTTCTGAAAAATTATTTTTCCTAGAGCTTCGCCCATTATAGCGAAATCTACAAGATTTTTTACGGAACATTCAGAATTCGCGCCAAGATCAAGACACACAGTTTGACCATCAGCTCCTGGAAGGACCGAAGCAATTGCCGGGCGATCTATTCCTGATATAGTCTTTAAAATTATTTTTGCAAGAGCCATATACAATCCAGTATTTCCAGAAGAAACAACAGCATCTGCTTCTCCGCTTTCTACTGCACGTATTGCTAAACCCATACTGGAATTTTTCCCAAATCGTAACCCGGAAATTACGTCCATATCCGGACGAATTATAACATCCGCATGCCTCATCTCATAAGAAAAACCACGCGGAAGCAGCTTTACATGCTCTTTTAGAATTTCACTATCTCCAAAAATTATAGAGTGAAAACCAAACTGATGGAACTGAGACAACCCTTTGAAAACGGCACCTGGGGCGTTATCTCCCCCCATTCCATCTATCGCTATAGTTTTAACCATCAAGCTGACTGACGCTTGTCTTTCAAAATTTGGCGGCCATTGTACTGCCCGCAATTTGCGCACAGGTGATGAGGAAGCTTAGATTCTCCGCAGTTTGAACATACGACTATACCAACTGGAGTAAGAGCTAAATGAGATCTACGCATATTTCTGCGAGATTTAGAAATTTTTTTCTTTGGAACTGCCATTCGATTCTCCTAGAATATCGCTACTTTCTACAGGAATATTCCATCATTTTCAAGATGCTGCAAAAAAAGATATAAAGTAACGTCTGAATAAGACATTTACATCTCTTTGAGAAAATATAAAATGCTACTTAGTTTTGAAAGAAAGTTACAATGAAAAACGATAAGGCCTTTTATTGCAATGCTTGTGGAGCTAGATATCATAAATGGCTCGGAAAATGCGAAGATTGTAGTCAATGGAATACAATAGTAGAAGACATATCTCCTTCATATACCAGCAAAAGTACAAAAATAGATTTTCAAACTCTCTCTGCTTCAAACAAAGAAATAGAACGAAGGCTTAGTGATATAAGTGAATTTGATCGCGTTTTGGGAGGAGGGATAGTTCCAGGATCTGTAGTTCTTGTCGGTGGAGATCCAGGTATTGGAAAATCAACGTTATTACTGCAGGTTTCTGCTGCTTTATCTCAGGACTACAGTTGCGTTTATATTTCCGGAGAGGAATCCGCCGAACAAATCTGCATTCGTGCGGCAAGGCTAGAAATGCAGGATTCATCAGTAAAATTAGCCTGTGAAACGGACGTAGACGCTATAATTAATTCTGTTGGGTCAAATATGGATTTTTTAATCATAGATTCCATTCAGACTCTGCAATGTTCCTCTGCAGATTCGATTCCAGGAACTGTAGCACAAGTACGCACCTGTGCTTTTAAGCTAATCAATTTCGCCAAAAGCACAAACACTGCCGTTTTTCTTATAGGGCATGTTACTAAAGAAGGAGCCATTGCCGGTCCCAAGATATTGGAGCATATGGTAGACACAGTTCTTTATTTTGAGGGTGAACGCGGGAATTCCTATCGTATTCTGAGATCGGTAAAAAATCGTTATGGTCCATGCGACGAGTTGGGAATTTTCGAAATGCGAAATAAAGGATTAGTCGGAGTTTCTAATCCATCCGCGTTATTTTTAACTCAAAGAGCTGAAAATGTTCCTGGATCTGTCGTTTTTTCAGGGATTGAAGGAACTCGTCCAATTTTAGTCGAAGTACAAGCACTTGTTACAAGAAGTTATTTTTCCGTACCTCGTAGAACAGTAGTTGGATGGGACATAAATAGATTGCTTACCGTTTTGGCTGTAATTGAGTCGAAATGCAAAATTTCTTTTTCAAGTATGGACGTTTGTCTGAATATTGCTGGTGGTCTTCGTATATCTGAACCAGCTTGCGACCTTGCTGTTGCAGTTAGTTTGTTATCCGCAGCTAGCAAGAAAAGTATCGACAGGGCTACATGCGTTTTTGGAGAGATAGGTCTAACTGGAGAAATCAGATCGGTTCCAAGATCTTCAGAGCGCATTAAAGAGGCTGAAAAATTAGGATTCAAAACGATAATACTTCCCGAATCTACAAATATCCAATCTTCTGGAATAAAATTAGAGACGGTTAAAAGCTTAACCAATGCTGTAGAATTATTGGAGATTGACTACTCATGAGTGAAAGAGAATTTTTTAATTCCTTAGACTACGTTTTTATATTCATTATGTTTATATCAACGGCTGTGGGATTTACGCGTGGTTTTATTAGGGACTTTTTTAGCACCTGCGCTTGGTTTGTAAGCGGTTTTATCGCAGTTTTCTTTGCACCTTACCTAACTCCAGCTGTTTTTGAACAAATTCCTAATATAACCATAGCTCGTTGTGCTGCTTTAGGTATCACTTATATTTTAACGCTGGTTATTTTACTCCTAATAATCGCTATGGTATCCCGGAAAGTGCAAAACACATCTCTTTCCGGAATAGACAAGGCGGTAGGGATTCTTTTTGGATTTGGACGCGGCGCCGGAGTGCTCATCAGCGGAGCTGCGTTAATAAGTATGTTCGAAGTTCCAAGAGAAAAATATCCGGTAATAAAAAATTCCAAGTTATTAGCAATTTCGTTCGATACTATTGGGTCTAAACGATTATCCGAGATGAGCGCGATTATGGCATCAGGTGTAAAAAATATCGAATCAATTAAAGCCGAAAAAATTATAGCAGAACCAAAAATAAAAAAGGAAATAAAAGCCAATCCAAAGGAGAAAAGTGAAAAGCCTCTATCAGAAAAAACTAAAAAAAACATAGCGCAAGTTATTGCCAGTAAACATTTTGCACGCAAATCTGAAAAATCTTCCGAGCATAAAATCACTCAAGGTCTAAAAAGTAAACGCCACAAATATGGATCGATGTCTCTCATGGAAATTAGAGCCCAAAGGCACCTCCGCAAAAAAGAAGGAAGAATTAAGAAAGAAATCAAGAAACATCTTGACAAAGAAAATCTTTAATGCTCTTCTAGCTGTAGAGGAGGGGTGGCCGAGAGGCTGAAGGCAGTGGTTTGCTAAACCGCCATACGGTTGAAAAGCCGTATCGAGGGTTCGAATCCCTCCCCCTCCGCCAGATCTTATCTCCGAGTAGTGTAATTTGTGTAGTTGTCGTATGGTTAATCGATCGCGCAAGCGCGCTGAGACAGAGACATTGCAGTCATTTCGAGCTTTTGCTATTCACCGTTCTTACCACATAAAATTACCTTAATTTTTGCCATTTTCCCTAAAAATCCGTCTCCGTTCTCCCTGAAACCGTACCTGGAGATTTGGAAAGTACAATCTCCGTAGCCATTGACGTTGAGAATCTTGCCTGTCAAATCCTGATTTTTTCTAAAAAAAGGTTTAGAGAACGCGTACCGATACCGAGTGAACTGCGAATCTCCGGATTCTCTGTGAAGGATGAGGAGATGGGGAGAATTTACGAACTTCCCACCTCGTCGTTGCGAGGAGTTTAACGACGAAGCAATCCAGGACATCGACAAATACCATAAAAACACATCCACGATTTCTTAACATAATTCAGCTATTATCCTGCATATAAACCTAATTGAAGAAAGAATCAAATGAGTCGAATAAAAGGCGGCTACGTATACATTATGTTCAGCAAAAGAAACGGAACTTTATATACGGGAGTAACGTCAAATCTGTCCAAGAGAGTGTTCGAACATAAAAACAAAGCAGCCATTGGTTTCACAAGTAGATATGGAGTCGACAAGCTTGGATACTATGAATTTTTTGACGATATTTACGATGCCATAGGAAGAGAGAAACAAATAAAAGGCGGTTCCAGGAAAAATAAATTGAAGTTGATCGAGTCGCTCAATCCTTCTTGGGAAGATTTGTACAGCATAATTAATTGTTAGATTGCATCGCCGTCTTTGCGAGGCCATTGCGGC
>JAIRMQ010000015.1 GCA_031258575.1 Holosporaceae bacterium
ATCGTTGCGCAGGGACCTTTGCAATTAAATTTATAGGCGATTCTCGTGCTTAAAAAATCACAGGAATTTCCAGTTAATGAAAATGGATCTTCATCTAAACTTTCAAAAGATCCATTGGACAAAATGTTATTCAACAAATATGTATTAATTCCGCAGGCGGCAAATACTCCTATTTTGTTTTTATCGGAAAAATTACTCTCACCAGCCATTTCCAGAGCCAGCCATGCATGTTTTAGGAACAATCTTTGCTGAGGATCTATATATGTGGCTTCGTTTGGAGAATAGCCGAAAAAATTACAATCAAATTGTGCGGAATTCTTTATGTATGATCCATACGGTTTTTTAGAATCATCAGCATTCTCTAATTTTTCTATCGAAGTTTTATCATTTACTATTAAATCCCACAGATCGTTTGCATCGTCCGTATTTCCCACTTGAGCTGAATATCCGACAATAGCTATCTTTTCAGTCATTAAACTCTCCGGATAATTTGCTTTTTATTTTTTGATAAAGTGTATTTTTAGCGATCTGCAAAACTCCGTTTCGATGTAATATCAATACATCTATGCCGTTTTCGAAATTCCGAAATTCGATTTGAAAATCAAATAATGCATACTTAGCAAGATACGAAACTGGATACCCGTCTTTAGAGAGGGCAAATTTCAGTATATTCATATCGAGAAAATTCAACATAATTTTTGGAGTTCCGGAATATTGAAACACAGAGTTAGGAGTAGCGATCAATTCCAGCAATTTGTTCTGAATTTCAGCAGGCGACATTGTTTTCAACTCTAGGAGTTGAGTATCGACAAACATACCTATGTCATTTATGTTAGAATTATTCCGCGCAGAAAAAGGTATCGCATATTCAAAATGCTCGTCACCAGATATTTCTGATATTACTTCGGAAATTCTGCTGATTAATAACGGAAACAGAGTAGTTTTACATTTGGCTGCTTCTTTCTTTAAATCCTCAATTTCCTTTTTATTTAAAGAGAAAAGTATTCCATCGCTTTCTGCTCCGGTGGCTTCTGATAGAAAAGAGTAGTCTTTCCAAGCTCTGTTTAGCGGAGAAAAATTATCGCATCTATTGACAGAACTGTTCGATTTGTTCACAAAGGAAATTGGTTTCTGATGATATGCATTGCCCAAGTCTTTCATAAACAGCCCCAGCGACCATCCGTCCATTAGAGAATGATGAAATTGTATTTTGAAAAAATTCCGATTGTCCTTTTTATAAATTCCGGCTCGCATTAGCGGAGCCTCCGTCATATTAAATTCTACGTCGTCTGCAACCCATAAAGGCGCAATACCAGTCGATTTACTCTGAAGTATTGAATCGTCATCCAAATAGAAAACTCTGTTTAGGTGGCGTGACGTTTTCATGAGATAAAAAAACGCCTCTTTTAGTTTGCATGCATCCACATCTTCAGATAGGAGCCATTCCTCTCGTATGGTATATATGCCAAGATTTCCGGCCATTAATTCTGCCAGAAAGCATTGATTTTCCTGTATTGAAGCCTTCATAGTTCATCCTTTTATACTGAATAAACCCTGAAGGTGCCAAAGGACTCGAATCCCATCTTTTTGTAGACATGTTGCCCGTCATCGGAGGCTTGCATTCCCACAATATCGCAACCTTGATCCGTTAAATTCTTTATGGCTACGGAAGTCATATACGTTCCCAGGCCTTTTCTTTGAAATTTCGGATTAGTCACAATATCGTATATTCCTCCGAATTTTTCATCGGATATAATAGAGCAACAGATGGCAGCCGGTTCGTCGTTTATGTACCCGACAAACATTTGATACTTTCCGTTTTTATTATCATAATCGGCAGAAACTTTTTTATAAAACGCAACAGCTTCTTCATCAAAAGGATCAAAAACAGATGCCATAACAAAACCGTAATCTTCGAATGTATCGATATCCAATACTTCTTTTGTAACGAATCCCTCAATATTGTTAAATTTCATAACTGCATCTTGAGCCTTCGCCGCCATTGAAAGTTCCGATTCGACGCATTTCAAATTTGCTGATTGTAGAACCTTGTCTACTTTATCATCGAAATTCTGCGGACCAACCCACAGAGCAAATGGAACATTCTTTTTAGCATAGTGATCGATCATTTCTTTTGTTTCTGTTTCCGATAATTTTTCTTTATTGCGCAGATAAGCCACGTTAAAAGTATCGGAAGATACGCTTGCATCAATAAATGAAATCGCATCTCCGTCGATGATTTTCATACTACTGCACTGACTTGGCAGATACGCAACTTTTTCATAAAAATTATTTTCCAGAATTTTTTCTATTACAACAGCACTTAACATGTTCACTCCATTTTGTTTGATTGTTTTTTACTTAAAAAAGCGGATTGCTCAATTAGCGTTGGATTTTTGAAGAAATCGATCAACTCCATAGGCAAACCAAAATTGTTCACATACTCCTGTATTATCTGCAATGCTTGAAAAGACTGCCCTCCCAGTTGGAAAAAATTGGAATTTTCATCAAGAGAATCCACATTAAGAATCTCTTTCCATAATTTTATTAGCTGCGTAATATCAAAATAAACAATTTCTGTTGGAGAAATTGATATCATTTCAGATAATTT
>JAIRMQ010000040.1 GCA_031258575.1 Holosporaceae bacterium
CACGCCCTGTAAATCAACGACTCCACCCAATAGTTCTTTCAGTTTCTCGCGACGTTCCTGCTTTGCAGTTTTCTCTTCTTTTGTGAGTTTATTCTTCATTGCATATCCTTCCCTTACTAAACAACACTTTTAGCAGGTTCCGGCTTCTACACAATCTTTCTTACAATCTCATCTAATCCATTATTCGCGTGTATAGGCGATTTCTGAACTAGTTCAGAAAGAAGTGAGACTTATAGTGAGACTATTTGGTAGTGGCAGCTGTAGTAGTGGTAGTGGAATAATTTTGTGTGTAAACTCGTAGAGTTTTCCACAAATTATTTCACATCTCCCCTGTACAAATACCGAAAAAGCCTCGAGAGTTAGATTTGTAATCACAACTAACCAGGAGGCTTTATGCAGATCAAAGGATTGCACAGAAACATTTATAAACTTTATTCCTGCGCAAGAACACAGGAAACCGTTGAAAAATACCAAAATTTATATGGCAGAAGCATCGAAATTTTTGAAAAATGCTCAAAAGACAGGACTTGTGTCGATCTTCGTCGAGAGTTTGGCGTAATTTCTCGGGCCACATATTTTCGTCGTCGGAAGATTATGAAGGATCTGGAAAAGGGAATTGCGCCGCCGTCGAAGCGTCCGGAAAGGGTGCGTCAGCCTCTGTGGGAGAGTCAGTATCGTGACATTATTCTGAATATTCGCCGGGAAAATCCCACCTACGGAAAGGCGAAAATTGCCGTAATTTTGAAGCGAGATCACGGTTTCACTGGGAGTGAAAGCACCGTTGGACGCATTCTGAAACGCCTGATGGAGAAGGGATTGGTGACGAAATCAGCCTCTGCGATCAGGACGAAGCGGAAACGGATTTTCAAGGGTCATGCTCAGGCCTGGACTTTCAAAAAATTTGAAGATATGAAAATCGGAGAACGCGTTCAGATCGACCACATGACGGTCACGAAAAATGGCTTTACTTTCAAGCATTTCCAGTCTTGGGATCGTCATTCGAAATTGATTCATGCGCAGATTTATTCGAGTGCAACCGCAAAATCAGCGAGAAATTTTTTGCGCGAATTGGTGGAAAAATCGCCAATTAAAATTTTGTCGATCCAGGTGGATGGAGGATCGGAGTTCATGGCAGAGTTCGAGGAGGAGTGCAAAGAACTTAAAATTCCACTGATTGTGCTGCCTCCGAGACGTCCGGATTACAACGGCGGAGTCGAGCGCGGCAATCGCATTTTTAGGGAAGAATTTTATAATCAAAACAATCTGTTAGCTAACAATTTGACGGAAATGAGACCAGAATTGGAGAAAGCTCTTTGGAAATATAATAATTATCGCCACCACCACCTCTTGAAGGGAGCAACTCCTATGGAGTATATTGCCTCCAATAACTCCCAGAGGTCGGTCTCTTTTGTTATGAACTAACACATTTTATCTCAACCAACTTGTAATTGCAAAGCATAATACTTTATACTTAATTGCTGTCTGAAAATTGCTGATTTCGAATTATTGGTAAATGTACTTTAGAGATTAATGAGTATACTTATGCTAAAAGAAATATTGATATCGTGGGTACAGAATTCGCATGTATTGTGTGTTTTGTTAGTTCTTATGTTTCAACAGCAATCTCACTGTGCAAACGATGTTCAATTACAAATAGATGGTTTTGGTATTGTTAAAACTTCTTCTTCAAAATATATCGATGATATTATCAAACGAAGTGTGGATATTTCTATAAAATCTGAACGTATGTTTTATTCATATGGTAAAGCACCAATTTTCATCATAATTGGTGGTTCATGCACAGGGAAATCGTTTGTAAGCAAGAAAGTGTGTGATCAATTGTCATACACTGATACACGCATTAAATTCAAAAGTTTTCCATCTGACAAAATGCTGCGAGATTCTGATTTTACTGAAATAAACAAAAAAATCGGCGTAAAAGGAGCGATAGTTGACTTTTTGCCACAAAACTTAACTGCAGCTATAAAATGGTGTATCTCAAATGGGGAGGATTTCAAGCGTGTGGTGAAAACAAATTTAATGAGCAGATTTTCTAATAATGAAGCTATTCGTATATTTGATATTTCTATGAGATACTTAACTGGCGATTTTGAGCTTGCATCCGTTGCTAACGTCGCTATAGCTTATAGTAGCAAAGGTATAGGGACATTCATCGATCATATTCATAGCTATAGTGCTTTAGTACAACTAAAAAGAATGTTGGAACTAAAATTATTTCATGTACAAATTATCCCTTTTTTTATTCCAAACAGTTTTCAAGAACTTGTAAGAAGATCTGTTTTGCGAGATATGAGAGCTGCTGAAGGAATTTCAGCACCAACTGATTTACGCTTTTCTAGTAGGGTTTGCAAAGAATTTTTTAGAAACATAATCGCATTTCCTCATTTTTCTTCTATACCGCTCTACGAAATTGCTAAAGACGATTTTTTATCAGTTATTCAAATTTTAAAAGAAGTACATTTTCCCAAATTGATAGAAAAATTAAGGATATATTCTATTGGAACGGGAATAATTTTGGAGAATGAAGTTGACCGTATATGTGAAGAATCAATTGCAACAATAAAAACTTTTTTTGGTGTTGATGAGAAAAAAACAGTTTACTTTAGTGGAGGAGATGAAGTTTTAATAATGAACGCTGATGAAATAGTTGATTTTGTCAGTAAATATTGTGACTTATAAGTTAGGAAAACTATGTTTAGATTAATACGTGCTAAAGCACGAAGAATGTTATGTAGCTAAAGGTTCTCTGAGAGATGATGAATTCTTTTTTCATCCCACGCTTTTAAAAGGCTCAAAAGCTCGCCTCCTTGATTAGACTGCGCTGCAGTAGCAATGATGAACCAATGAATGGTAAGGATTGTAAATAGGTAATGTTTTATGTATTCTAACTTCTAGTTGAAGTTGTTTTTCTATTTTTCAACTCTGCGTTGTGTTGGTGTGTTTGTGTTTTGGAGAGAAGTGTTTGGAGTTCAAGTCTTTGAAATGTTTAAATGTCATATAGTTTTTTTTATGTTTTTTATTTTTGGCTGTGGCTGGTCAATGGATTCTAGTATTCTTCGGTATATTTCTAGAACATCGAGTGATATAGATTCTAAAGTTTGGTTTAATAGACTTCGCATATTTTCTTCTTTCAGAAAAGAAGATAAAGAGCGTCTTTTGTTAACAACTTTATCTAACGATACTCGCGTTGCAACTGATTCCGTAGAAATAAGAACTCTCTTAATGAAGCAAATGTTTTGTTCTCCTTCTATTCAATTCAGAAAAATGTTGGCTTTGGCAACATCGATTGAGCTTAATAGTGATAATTTTATAAATGAACTGATGAAGTCTTGTCGTCTTTTTCAGACAATTCCTGGAACTAAAGATTTAGAAAGATGTTTTGCGCTTAACTTATTGCTTTATAAAGCTGGACTATGTCCGATAATGATGTTTTCATTTGATACTTGGAAATCTGTTTTTGTAGAAAACGATCTTATAGATCTCATAGAATTATCAACATCTTTTCTCTATAGGCTAATTGATTGCCCATCGTTTTCTGATCCAGACTTTGGAAGTCCCATTGGGAAAGGGGGATATTCAGAAGTTTTTCTCTCTAGAGATGGTCATAATGTATATAAAGTGCCTAAAAATTTAGCTCAATTATCATTTGGAGGCGATGAAGAATTTGCTATATCAACACTTCTCGGAAGCAGTAGCATAGCAGTTTATATCCCTAAGATGTTGAAGTATGATGCTTTCAATAAGATTCTTACTAGAGAATTTATAGCTGATGGTGTCAGTGGTTTTGATCTAATAAAAACTGCTAAAGATTTTTGGGAAAAACCGATAAGAATAGATCAAATAAAAGAAATTTATGATTATGCTTGCATGCAATGGGAACGAATGGGAATAAATTTAGACATTCATCCTGGCAATTTTTTGTGGTCTCCTTCCAGGAAGCAATGGTTTTTTGTGGATCTTGGGCCAATGCCAAAAATAGGAGCAGAATATTTTCCAAGAAATGATTTTAAATCATATTTTCAAAAAATATGGATCGATTTGCCACGTTTGATGATTGATGTTCCAATCCGATCAGTTGACATTTCTTGTGATTTTGTTGATTTAACGAGCTTGATGTCTGAAATGGTACTTTTCTTGGAGGGGGTAATATGATAATAAATGGTACCGAAATTTCAGAAAATAGCAGAGCCTATGTCGTAGCTGAGATAGGAGCTAATCATTGTGGATCTATAGAGATTTGTGAGTTGATGTTTTTGGCTGCAAAATTATATGGAGCAGATGCTGTTAAATTGCAAAAAAGAAAAAATACTTCCTTGTATACAAAAAAGATGCTTAAGTCCGAGTATGCTAACGTAAATGCATATGCTAAAACTTATGGAGAACACAGGGAAATTCTCGAATTTAACGATAAACAATTTTGTAAATTACACGATTGGTCGCGAAAAATTGGAATTACGTTTTTTGCTACAGCTTTTGACGAAGAAAGTGCTGATTTTTTAAAAAGTATAGATATGCCTGCTTATAAAATTTCATCATTTGACTTAACAAATGCCCCTCTGTTAGAGAAAATAGCCTCGTATGGAAAACCAGTTATTCTCAGTACTGGAGGTAGTAGCCTCAGTGAAATTAGAGACGCTGTAAATTTGATTCTGCAATCCAATAAAGAATTGGCTATATTACAGTGTACCAGCTCTTATCCAACTATGCGTGAAGATGTTAATCTTTCTGTTATAGATTTGTATAAAAAGGAATTTCCAGAAATAATTATTGGATATTCTGGGCATGACATAGAATTGGATATAACAAAATTCGCAATTGCTAAAGGAGCAAAGATAATAGAGAAGCACTTTACTCTAGATAAAACATGGAAAGGAACAGATCAATCGATGTCATTATTACCTTCTGAATTGAAGGAGGTCTGTGAAGCATCTAGGTGTTTTTATGAGGTTTTCGGTAAAATTGAAAAAAAACCTCTAGAATCTGAAAAAACAGCATTCGAAAAAATGGTAAAATGTGTAGTTGCAGCAAAGCAATTATTAGCTGGTAGTGTGTTGACCCAAAATGATTTTAAGATTAAATCATGTGGTGATTTTGGCATTACTCCTGACAAAATGCATAAACTTATAAACAAAAGAATAACAGTTGATATAATTGAAGATGAAGCTATTAAGTGGGAAGATTTGGAGTGAGTACAATGTTAGTAAATCTTTCTGAAAAAATTGCTGTAGTTACTGGTGGGGCTGGTAATATAGGGCCTCATCTGGTTAAATCTTTATATGATTCTGGAGCAATTGTATATGTACTACTTAAGCCAGGGACCTCAAATGATCACTCATTAGAAATGTTAAAAAACATAACAGGCATTTATTTCTTAGAATGTGATATTCTTGATTTTGATGAGTTGACAAATGTTTCTTCTATTTTGAACAAAAAGCATGGTCAATTGGATTTGCTTGTTGCAAATGCAGGAATAGATGCTCCGCCTCCTGCTAACTCAGACTATAATAATAATGGAAAAATCAATTTTTATGATCCGTTAGAGTTTTCTAAAATAATTAATGTAAATTTATGCGGCACTTTTAATACGTTGATTGCTTTTGGGAAGCTAATGGAACATCGCGGAGGGTCAATAATTTTAATGGGATCTCTGTATTCAATGGTATCACCAGATCCAAGTTTTTATAGTCATATTATTCCAGAGTTTATAAAATCTCCTGCATATAGTGCATCAAAAGCTGGGATTGCTCAACTGGGAAGATTTTTCGCTGCTCATTGGGGAAAATATAAGATAAGTATTAACACATTATCACCAGGAGGAGTAGCTGGAAAGCAAGATGTAAAATTCGTTGAGAAATATATAAACAGAGTTCCTATGAAAAGAATGTGTTGTTGTGCAGATATCTGCAATGCGATATTATTTTTGGCTTCGGAGAGTTCTCGCTACATAACAGGCATCAATTTATTTTTAGATGGAGGCTTTTCATCTATGTAGCATTTTTATACGCTACAGTAAAGAATCGTTTCTAAATCTGAACAGGAATGGTGTCTGAGATAAAATTTGTACTCTGGAACGAGGTTGTATACAAACTTGGGGATTTCGTCCAAGTCGTTTTTTTTGTGGTATACGCTCAATGCCATTTGTGGTTTGTATTTTTTTATCGAATCAGATGCTCCTTTTAGAGCTTCTAGTTCAGAGCCTTCAATATCCATTTTTATAAAATTTAATTTCTCTACTTCATAATCCTTCATAAAGTCATCTATCGTTAAACTTCTAACTGAATAAGAATCAACAAGATTACGATCGTCTTTGTATATAGTTGACCCAGCCCGTTTTTCATTCACAAAAAACTCTATATCTTTTATTGAATATAATGGCTTATCAATTATTTTTACAATCTTTGATAATTTTCTATTATTTTGACAATTTTTTTCAAATACCTGAATGTTACTTTTGTTCATTTCAAAGGAATATACAACTCCATGACAACCTACCATGTTTGCAAACACCAGAGCAGTATCGCCATAACATCCGCCTGCATCGATCACTGTATCACCATATCTTGGATATATACCAGCTTTCTTATATTCATATTGTTTTTTGGCAAAAGAGTAAAAAATAACCACATCGTTGACAAAAAAATTTATATCAGATCCATACCTGCTCATGTTCATCAAGTATAACTTCCAATTTTTGTCTATCAAGTTTTCGTCGACTCGTTCTGATTCTAACGAAAAATCTTTTTTTATTTTTTGAAACAAATCATATTCTCTTTTAACATCACATAATTGCACTTTTTCAGATGACAACATTCTTCTAGCAACTATTTTGGATAATAATTCCTTGTCTTCGTCTATTGTCAATTTATTGTATAACCATGAAAAATCACACAAATTAAAGTTTAAAATACTGTCTACTGCCTTCCGTTTGTTACCAAAAATTGAACGCAGATAACAAATAAATTTCTTATATCCGTAATCCATGACATTCATCTTTTTTATTACATCAGTATGATCAGCATAATATCTACTGACATCAAAAATACACCTTTCTAATTGCCTAGTAACTGCTTCACTAAATAAGTTATCCATCAAACCAAAATCCTACAACCAGCAGTATAAAACATATCATATGAAATAAATATTGCTTCTTTATTTTATAGCACAGTATACTATACTTGTATATATTCTTGGGTGCATTATGAAGAAGTGCTGGGAACAAGAGTACAGTCGATTATCCGAGCTGTTCTTGTCTAATGATGATTCCAACTCTAGGTTACTTGTCTCGTATTTGATGGATATATTGGCCGAGCTAGACAAATCAGCGGGCGACGTTTATATAGGAGGAAAAGAGCATAATTACGACTTTTTATTAGAAAATAATCACTCCGTTCCTGAGTGTGGGGCAAAAGTAGGATCTGTTCTATTGAATGCTTTAAAAGCCCTCAAAGGTGGGCTGAAGTGGAATAATATTGCTGTCATGCACAACATCAACCCTCAACCAATGATTGCTTCTGTTGCAATCTCTACTATATGCAATCTCTATAATTTAAATGGCATATGGGATTTTGTTAGTGCTGGTGCTCATTCAATGGAAAAGGGCATTATTATACAACTATCTTCTGTGTTTGGGTGGAATGAATCGGATGGTGTTTTTACTTTTGGTGGAAAGGGGTGTTTGACATATGCCGTACGCATAGGATTAAACAGATGCTGTAAATCGTTATCATCACGCGGGTTACGATTTTCTTGTGAGGAGTCACCTGTTGTTGTTACTAGTGTTGCAAATCATTACACGATAAATACTGTTTGTTCATTGCTTGGAATAGGCATTGATAATTGTATAATGACACCTGTGTTAGATGATGATTGTACAGATATAGAAAGTTTTGAGGAAATTCTCGAAGAGCTACTTTCGGCTAAAAAACCAATCGCATGTATAATTATTTCTGGAGGAAATACTTTGCATCTAGCTGTTGATAATGTCAATGCCGTTTGTGACGTTGTCGATAAACTAGCGTTAAAGTATAGGCTTAGTTATAAACCTTATATATATTTGGATTTTGTCGTCGGTTGGCCGTGGATGTTTTTTGTTGATTATGATTTTAAGATTAATAAGTTGTCTATCCCTTTGAAAACAATAAAAAAAATAAGGACAATTTCTGATAAACTATGTGGTATTAACAGGGTTGATGGGTTTGGAGTAGATTTTCACAAAACTGGATTTTGCCCATATGTTTCTAGTTTGTTTATTACTAAGTATGGTGCTGAGTTGCACTCGATTCATAAAGATGAAGTAAAGTTGCTGAGCAAGAATGATTATGGGAATAATTTTTCGCAACATCATATGATAGAACATTCTAGATCTATTGCTCCAATTTTTTCTGCTTTTGTTGCCATGCAATTGTCTGGAAAGAATGGTTTCAGATCCTATATAGTTAATATGCTGAGAGTTTCTGATGTTATAGTTTCGACTTTATCAAATAGTGGCTTCGAGTATCTTAATCCATTTTCTTGTGGTTTTGCTTCCGTTTTTTGCCCAATACGTGCGTCATGTGATTATTCTTACGACAGCCTTTTAAATAGCACTATTGAAGATATTGAAATATACAACTCTTATGTTTTTGAATTATTTAATTACTTATTAAGTAAAGAAAAAAATGATATTGGTGATTTCATTTTAAGATTTTTACCGCAGTATTGCAAAGCCAGAAATGGAGAAAATGTTGCTGTTATCGTTGTATATCCGATGGCTATGTGTTCGACAGAAAATAATATAAAACCTATAGCAGAAAAAATTGTATCCGTTAAAAAAAAATTTGACAAGTTGTTATCTGATGGTGAGCGGTATATTAAAAAGAATAATTCTATGCCAAATCACGTTCCAAAGTAAATATTATAAATATGGTGTTTGAGATATCGTGAAGAGAGATTGGGAAAATACTTATAGACTTGATGGAGTTGTCCAATGTAGTGTGCTTCCCACAGTGTACGAAGCCGTTAGGTTAATGAAACAACATAAATGTCAAAAAGTAGTTGATATGTGTTGCGGTACAGGTAGACATACATTGTTTCTCGCAGCAAATGGTTTTGATGTTTATGGTTTTGATTCGTCGAGGTCTGGCGTGGACATAACGGCATCAAGAGCAAAAGAGTTAAGCTTAAAAGTAAATTTACGAGTTGCCGACATAGCTTGTTCTGGTTTTGAGGATCATATTTTTGACGCGTTGTTATGTGTTTGGTCAACTGGCCATGGAAAAAAAAGTCAGTACTTTGGTAGCACCATTTCAGAAATGTTCCGTATCGTAAAACTAGGTGGAATAGTCATGTTCGATATTCCAAGCGTTAATAACAGGCTATACGGAAAAGGAACTTTGATTGAAACTGATACTTTTTTGCATGATTCCATAGGGCATTCTGATGTCCCACATTATTATTGTAATAAAGATGAAGTTATTAAAAAAGTTTCTAAATTTTCATCGGAATATACAATTTCTGAAATTGAATATGAAGATGAAAAATATAATGAAGTAATAAAAGCGTATTGGATAACAGCTGTCAACAATAGAAATCAATGACGACCGACAAAAGCTGGAGGCTTGGGATTACGCTTGGAAAGCGATCATTAAGATACCGTCTTTCATGTCAAGTTTTAAAAGCTAAATTTTCATCGAAAGGTGTTCCGTTTTTTAGAATACCGAAGAAGATGTGCATCAATTTTCGCATAATAGCGACGATGATGACTTTGGCGCATTTGCCTCGTTTTTCAAGTCTTTTCACGAAATCTGCGAATTTCTGGTTATGATTTTTCACGACCAATGAGCTCATGTAGAGCGTTTTTCTGATCTTTTTTGCTCCCAAACGCGAGATATGCGATTTCCCATTAACCGATGTTCCAGACTGCCGGTGAAACGGTGTAACGCCTACAAACGCAGCGTATTGCTTGGCATTTTCGAAACGATTTACGTTCGGCATGTCAGCCAGAATCTGCAGAGCTGTTTTTGCTCCAACGCCTTTTATGCTTGTGAGAAGAGCAAAATCGCGACGGAGTTTTTCATCGCCTTCGATCAGCTTTTTCGCCTCATTTTCTAAAACTTTGATGCGACTTTTGAGGAACGCGATTTCTTCGTCAATGGATGCTTTTACTGCAATATTGATAGTTTTTTTCTCGAGTCGATTGGTCAGACGATTCAATTCTCCTTTCAGAGAATCCAAACGGCCATTTATTTCGGATAATTCCCTGTTTTCTCTAGGTTTTGGGATCCACAAACTTGGGTCGTTTTGCAGACAAAAATTTGCTATAACCTCTGCATCGGAGCTATCGGTCTTTTGGCGAATCATTTTGCTCATTCTAAAAGACTTGATTTGCAGCGGATTAACGAGGCTTACCTTAAATCCAGAGTTGTGCAAGAATTCCGCCGCATCCTCTGAATAGCAACCTGTGGATTCCATACAAAAATGCGGATCCGAAAGCTGCAATTTTATCGTAAATGCGACCAAATTTTTGAATCCGGATTCGGTGTTTGTGAAGGATTTCTTCTTGATATTTCCATCGAAAATTGCACAAATGTCCAGAGTTTTCTTTGAAACATCAATGCCAATAATGTACTTTTGCATAAATCACCTCCATAAATTAGAATAAAAGTGGTGGGATCAACCTTGTAAAATACAGGATCATTCAATTTTGAGGTCCTAAGATACCGTTCGATCTTAACCAACAAAAAGCGGAGGAGCAGAATCTTAAGGACGTGCTCAGTGGCACATGGCGAACTTCGGCTTCTCTCCGCCTCATCATCAACATTTTAGCTATAAATGCTGACTGATTCAAAGATACAAGAGTGAACTCCAAACTCGGATATTTTGAATATTCAATTTTATGGCGAATATAAGCAAATTTTTGAATACTGATTCGGTGTTTGTGAAGGATTTCTTCTTGATATTTCCATCGAAAATCGCACAAATGTCCAGAGTTTTCTTTATAGATGAACTACTTTGAAAGTTCGTTTCATAAACTGCGGAACCACCGATTTTATTCGCATGTAACTACGCATTTTTAAAGTAATTCATCTATAAAACATATCTACAATATAAAAGTTTGCATAAAATACCTCCTTAAAACGCGAATAATGGATTAGATTGCTAATATTTCAGCCCATTTCAGCAAATTAGATGATTTTTTGCTGTAGAACAGATCTGGATGAATCTCCGCAACAAACATTAAATTTTCAAACGATTACACCAGTCTATGTTATTATTAGCTAATTTATAAAAAACTTCAGCATGCTGTAATTCCAACAATGTAATCCATTATTCGCGTTATAAACGCTGACTAATTCAAAGATACAAGGCGAGGGCATTAACCCAGCCATGGTAATTACGTAAAGACTGGATCGTGCAAAAATGTACGGCTTACGCTTGTATTTGAGTGGATTTTGACGGTCAAAAGGAAAGTTTTGAGTCTTCATATCGGGGCTACCGAAAGCTCAAAGTATTGGCTTACGGTGATGAATGAACTCAAAACCAGCGGAGTACAGACTGTTCTCATATTTTGTACGGACAATCTCAGAGATCTTGACGATGCAACAAAGAGTTATTATCCGGATGCGGATCATCAAAAATGCATTCTTCATCAGATAAGAAACTCCGTGAAACATGTCTCTTACAAGAGACTTAAAGGCGGTTTGTGCCGATTTAAAGACGATTTATACAGCTCAAACGATCGAAGCCGGAATGCTTCAATTTGAGAGATTGCTGCATAATTAGCGTAGAAGAGTAAGATCTGTTAAGATTTTGTAGTATTGGAGTTTTATGAGGTTTTCATGAAGAGTTTTTTAAAATTGGCAGCCAGAATCGCGTCAAGATAAGTTGCTGAAAATAGATAGCATAATAGACTGGAATCAATTGCGTTTGGTTTTGAAGAAGATTGATAGATCCTGTCTAGGTCCGGCTGGCTACGATACTCTGAAGCTACTGAAAGCTTTGATATTGTAGGCCTGGCACAGTCTGTCGGATACGGAGCTGGAGGAATTACTGCAGGTCGGCATGGATTTTCTGCTGTTTGCGGATCTCGACGAGGACGTTCCTGATTCGACAACCATTTGTCGTTTTCGAAGTCTTCTGATATCCAAATGCTTGCTGGAGAAAGCGCCGAAAAACATCAATCGCCAGTTGGGGCAGAGGAATCTCAAGGTGAAACCGATTCAATCACCGCTTGTACCTATGTTGCACCTCGGATTTAAAGGGGCGGTTATATCAGATGATTAAACAAAATATGTTGTAGTTATCTAGGACAGTTCCCACAATCCCCATCTTTCACGAAAACCGTACAAGAAAAGCATCTCTACCACCAACGACTAAATGTAAATCACAAGATGTTGATACAACATAGTACGGATCTAGTAATTTTTCATTACCAACTTTCATTGCTCCAGCAATTATCATTCTTTTCAAAGAGGAACGACTTTTTTTATTATTATAAATATAAAAACATAGATCCAAGAGCGAACCACTATTATCTCTTTCGAACTCTTCTCTTTTTACAGTTACAATTCGATAATCTTCTTCAAGCAGCTCCCTGTTTTGAACAACTCTTTCAAAAAAAACACTAGCTTCATTTGCATCATGCGCTGAATGGTATCTAGCTGTGATATTATACGCTAGCAACTTTTTCAATTTCATGAAATCGCAATTATCAGTTCTCTTAAGCTCATCTATTAGCTCATTTTTTACATCTTCTTTAAAATCTGAAGCAAAAGATACATAATCAGCTATAGCTGTATCAGGTATGGACATGATTTTTCCGTACATTTCATTTGGGGAATCAGTTAAGCCAATATAATTGCCTTTTGATTTTCCCATTTTCTCTTTTCCGTCGGTACCTACCAGTATCGGCATGCACAACACGGACTGCCCTTCTTGTCCAAAAGACTCCTGCAGATCCTTTCCCATTAGGCAATTGAACAACTGATCAGTACCACCCAACTCAACATCCGCTCCTATAACATAAGAATCATACGCTTGCATGATAGGATAGACGAGCTCATGCATATACAACGCTTTGTGGTTTGCTATCTTACTTTCAAAATCGTTTCGCTGAACTATCTGAGATAGGGTAAACTTTTGCAGCACTCCTATCAAATCTGAAAAGGTCATATCCGCAAACCACTTCACATTATTAACAACTTCTATATTATTTATATCTAAAACTTTCGATAGCTGATTAACATACGTAGCAGCATTGAGTTGTATCTGCATCTCCGACAGTGGAGGGCGCAGCTTGTTTCTACCAGTTGGATCGCCTATCATTGCAGTAAATCCACCTATGACTATAACTATTTTATGCCCATTTTCCTGAAATTGCCTCAATTTATTCAAGACAACTGCGTGTCCCAAGTGCAAATCAGGAGCAGTTGGATCAAAACCCAATTTTACAGTAAGTTTTTTCCCACTTCTAAGCTTCCGCTTAAGCCCCACTTTGGTAACGCAATGAGCAACACCTCCCATTAACACATCAACAGTTGTCACTACACATCACCATAAATAGCCTCAAAAATCTTTTTATATGACAGCCCATAATAACTTATTATATCCGTGGCACTACCAGCCTTAAAGTAATCCAAAAAACAAAAACTGTCAACACTCGCAACTATCTTGTTTTTAATTAGTATTTCAGAAATCAGTGTATACAACCCGCCGAATTTGAAGTGATCTTCTATAACAACTAATCTGCCGCATTCAATAGCCGCTGTTACAATGGCATTTTCATCTATTGGAGAAAGGCACCTCATATTCAGAACTTTACCAAAAATTCCATGATCTGACAGTAAGTTCAACAATTTTAAACTATTTTCAAACATTGCTCCGTACGTTAGAATGGCTACTTCATCCCCGATTCCAATAACCTCTGCTTTTCCAATTTGAAAATCAGTATGCCCATTTTCTCCTTTAAAATTATTATATCTTATATACCATGGCTCTTCTGAAGATATGATTTTTTCCATTCCCAAAACCAGTTCATTCATATCTGCTGGAACAAATATATTCATAGATGGGATTGTGTGCATAAGAGCAACATCTTCTATTGCTTGATGGGTTGGCCCATTAAATTCCGAATATATCCCTGGCGAGCTTCCGACAATCTTCACTGGAAGACGATGAATCCCTATATCTGTACGAATGAATTCATAAGCTCTCATTGTTAAAAATGATGCCATAGCATGAACAATTGTTATTAGACCGCAAAATTTAGACATGCCAGCAGCAATACCTACCATTGTTTGTTCACAAATCCCCACATCACAAAATCTATCAGGGAATCTTTCTGCCACACTGACAACCGGACCTCTATTTTCCGATGTCAATACAAATAGACGAGTATCCAGAGACATAAGTTCTAATAATTTCTCTTCATAATTCACTTATAATGCTCCTATGTATTTAAGCACACTTGTAAAGTTTTTTTAAAAAAACATCTGCTTCTTCTTCAGTAACTTCCAAAAACCACTTGTCCCATTTCTCTTCAATCTCTGGTATTCCTTTTCCTCTTACTGTGTTTGCGATAATTACAATCGGTTTATCATTATTATGCAAAAGCGAGCTAAAGCATCCGTCTAATTCATAGAATGAATGCCCATTAACTTCGTATACATCACATCCAAACGAAGAAAATTTACTAGCAAGCGGTTCCAACATTATCAGATCTTCAGTACGAAAATTTGCTTGATAATTATTTCTATCGACTATCATAATGAGATTGTCCAGTTCATTTGATGAAGCAACTAGAACACTTTCCCAAACTGACCCTTCATTTAATTCTCCATCCCCTAAAATAACAATATTCTTTGCCGGAATCTTATTTCTTTTTCTAAAAATTGCAGCCCCAACTGCTACTGAAAGCATATGACCAAGTGATCCAGAACTAAATTCAATACATGGTATCTTCTGGTTTGGATGGAGATATATATCGGAATCTATCCGTGTGTTATGATCGTCAAGCGCAGACAATGGTAATACCTCCTTTTCTACAAGGTATCCATATATCGCAGAGACAGCATGACCTTTAGATAACAATAGAATGTCTCTTCTTTTTTCTTTTTGTACAATCTTTGGTAAGTCTAAATAGCACTCGTATAAAAAGACTATCAACTCTATACATGAAAATGCAGAACCAACAAAACAACCGCCATTGGTCGACATTTTAATAACATTTTTTCTCACGTTGAAAGCTATACCAGTTAAGGCTTCAATATCAATCATATAAAACTCTAAACCCAGACAGGTCTTTAGTCTACTAAAAATAAATACACATTTCAATCTTGAGGTGTAATATAATGAATATATATAATGCGTACAGATGCAACTATAACAATTATATAATGGTGCTGCTATGTATAGTTTTATTTTCAATTCGTTAAAATTTATGTTACCAAAAGTGGTAGCTCTTTTATTTTTTATTGGTATTAGTGTTACGTCTGCTTTATGTGAGAATCTCTTTTTGAAATATCTCATTAACAATGCATCTAATTTTATCACAGAACAAAAGCAAATATGTTTGATAGCATGTTATATGTTGATGGCGAGATTTATATACGTGAGTAGCTCTATGATATGTAACTATATAATAACTAATTATGAACCAAAACTTAAAAATCATGTTGCTGACTTCACATTAAAGAATATTTACAGTAAGAATTACAATTTCTTTTTAAAATCTAACAGCGGGACGGTTGTTGCGAAAATAAATGATCTAGCGTCGTCTGTACCAGTAGTTGTTTCGGTTTTCTTAACTTGTTATTGCAGAAATATTTTCGCGATTTTGGTATCAATCTATATTTTATCCACAGTAAATATTTTTTTTGGAATAGCAGTTGCCACATGTAGCATTACGGTGTTTTTGATATCTTTTTTTTCAGCAAAAAAATTCAATTTTTTATCTCTGAAATCTGTTGAAGCAGCAGCTGTTCTAATAGGAAGAATAATGGAGAGTATAGCAAACATATTTTTTATAAAACTATCAGCTAGCTATGATCATGAATTAAAAATAATACACTCTTTGCAAAGCTTTTTTTTAAAATCATCGCTTGCAAGAAGGGCTTTCATCATAAAACTAAATATCACTCAGGAAATCGGTTTTTTCATATATCACTCAATGTGCGTAGTTGCAGCTTTGTTTTTCCTTTTTAAAAACGAGATTGCTGCAGGTGACTTCGCATTAGTAGTTGGTATTAATTCATTCATTATGTTCACGTTATCAAGTATAGCAGAAAATACAAAGCAGTTTACAGAAAATCTTGGAGCAATAGAACAAGCACTTTTATCACTTCAACTACATAAAATAAAAAGTAAAATTGATAATATTAATGAAGTGATTATTAGAGGCGATATAGAATTCGAAAATGTTTCTTTTAGCTATGATCAAAATGTAGCTCTTGCTTGTTTATCAATTGCTATTCCAGACAAATCTAAAATTGCGATTGTAGGTGTATCTGGATCTGGAAAGTCGACATTTGTAAAATTAATCATTGGAATATTCGAAAATTATATCGGAAATATCGTAATTTCTGGTATAAACATAAGGCATATATCTGAAGATGAATTAAGTAAAAAAATTGTATTTATTCCACAAGAAGCATGTATTTTTAATAGTTCTGTCAGAGAAAATATTGCATACGGCGCACAAGGGATAGCACATGAAGATATTATTGATGCTGCAAAAAAAGCTAATCTTCATGGAATCGTAATGCAATTACAAAATGGATACGATACCATTATAGGCGAACGCGGAATCACTCTGTCCGGAGGGCAAAGACAATTGGTATCTTTGGCAAGGGCATTCTTAAAAAAAGATGCTACAATTGTAATTGTTGATGAAGCGACATCAAATCTTGATGGTATTTCTGAGGATGAAACTTGTGAAACAATGAAAAAATTAGCAATGAACAAAACATTCATAATGATCACACATAATATCTCTATGATAAAGCAATTTGACAGAATTTTTCTATTTGATAAAGGTAAAGTAGTCGGTAATGATACACATAGCGTGTTGCTAAATAACAATGAATTGTATAAAAAACTAAACAAAAAATGACAAATATTTTATTCAAAAGTGGCATTAACTCATAAAGAAGCGAAAATTTGGTATGCCGCAATTGAAAAAAATATTTTTGCAACTTCATAGAGGAAGTTTCTTGTAGAAGAAATCAAGAAATTATACAATATCGTTGCGGATAAATTGATTAAAAACAGAGAATAACTTCATTTTCATACGGTTAATGATGTAACTCCAGTGCGATATTTTATCTTGCATCTTCTAGGCAGTGCAAATACAATGTTGAGGATTGTGTTGGGGGCGGTGGTTTCGCTATTTTGTTCACTTAATCGGGCGAGTGATTTCAAAGGTTAACGAGATTTTGTAACTCATTGATATTACGCGAAAAAATAGTTAACAAAAACGGAGAATAGTTTCGTTATTTCGTTCGCTTCCTCC
>JAIRMQ010000046.1 GCA_031258575.1 Holosporaceae bacterium
TTTTGAAAGCAGACACGGAACATCCAGAAATACAACGTTTCCCACCTTTCCGGTGGTGGGACAGTGGCATTTTTCAACCCTTCCGCCTATTTCAACGTTCATAATAAATCGATTCGGCCAGCGACGCAAGGGCTACGTCACCGCAACGCCCTCATTTCTCAAGGGCATCCTCAAATGCGCCAAATGCAACGTCGCCATGACTCCCACCTACGCCTACAACCACGGCTTGCGGTACAGGTATTATGCGTGCTCCAATCACATACGATGCAAATCATGCACATCTGATTTTAAGACTGTGCCGGCAGAGGATGTGGAACAAAATGTCATCGACGAGGTGCTGGGAATCCTGCGATCACCGGAGGTTGTAATAAATGTAGAGAGGATCGCGGAACGGGAGACTGCTAAAGGTGGCAAAACCGCCACAAACCCCGAAATAACAAAGCAAAATCTTATCCTGGCTTTAAAGAATCTTACCGAAGTCTGGTCTTACCTCTACCCAACGGAACAGCAAAAGATCGTGGGGATGCTAACGGATGAGGTGGTTGTGGGAGATGACGGAATCAGGATGAAAATTGATCTAGACGGATTCGATCACGTCATGAGGGAGTTGGCGTGTTGAGAAAAAAAAGCTGCGTGCTTATTTTTCCGCCAGTAAAGATTCATTAACGCGGAAGAACTCTCTCTTTTACAAGAAAGTTACAAAACTTTTTAGTATTACTTGCTATTTTCTCTGCCAAGTACTGATAATACCAGCGTTTTCTCTTCTTTCTAAAAGAAAAAAATTTAATTTTGCTAAAAATTTTTCTAGTAATAAGTATAGGGCAACTTTCTCTTTTCTTGGACAACCATCATCGGTATTAATCGAAATTGCTGCACTCAAAAAGGAATTCAAAGCTGCCGAATACGATCCTTGCCCTTGAATCTCTGGCATTTCCCGGATTTCGCTTTCTAGCAAAGAACATTGCTTAATTACATCAATGTCATCATAAACTCCCACATTTCTCACGAAAGTTAGCTCCTTTTTCAAAGCTATCTGATCGGTAGTTTTGCCGCGTGCTATTTTTCTAAGAAACATTTCAGCTCTAGATTCCAACACCCCAGCATCACACCCCGATACTCCATCACAAATAACAACTACACCAAACACAATGCACAGAATAAACCTTTTCATAATGTACCTCTTTCTTGTGAAAACCCCCATAACTTGGATTCAGTATACCTTAAATTTTCCTCGTCTTCAATATGGCTAATACAATTAAACAAGGAAATAGATTCCTTTTCAAAATTTTCTGGATAATGTAAAAATTTACAATCATCACTTTCAGTTGAATATTTTTCTAAGAAATCTCTATTAACACAATCTATTCTGCGAAATTCTATAATGGCGGCACCAAAATCATCCGTAATATATTTTTCACTAGAACTATTGTAGGCTCCCATCCCATCTTGATCACGAGAAGGAACAACGGAATGAATGCCTTTGCATAACGGGAAAGGAGGAGAAAGCAAGTCAAAATTCCAAATATCTTCTTCTATAGAATAACAGGAAACACTTTTTGTTAAAGACAACCCCCTTCTTGGATTTGCTACAGACTTAACTACAACGTCACCATAAGTATCTTCAAACAAGTAAGTAGGTTTTTTCATTTTTAGATGGCGAATAATAGTTGTTGCTATAATTCCTTTTTTTAAAAGAAGTTGAATTTTACTCCCTGAGACATTATCAAACTCATCAAAATATTGATATAATCCAGAACAATCTACTACCCGTCCTTCTATATCATAAAATTGCTCTGCATAAACAGCATGTCCAAAGTCTTTCAATATATTTTTTCCCAAAAATAAAGGATTTAAATTCATTTCATTCATGAATAAAAACGCATAATTGTTGGATAATAATTTACTTCTTGAAAACTCATCGCATAAAAACACAGAATCACTTTGTATATCTTTTAACATTTCTGAAAATGGCCTTCTAGACATAAAATGCAGTTTAGATTTTGCATCGGATTGGCTGTTTATAGAAGGAGAAAAAAAATCATCAATGATAGAAATATCTCTTTGCTTAATTAATTCATCTCTGCTAATTTCATTTTTTGCAATCTTCTCTTTTAAAGAGCTCAGTTCGTTAATTTCTTTTTCAAGCATATTGTATAAAGGCATGTTTTCCAATTTCACTGGTAACTCTTGCTTTTGTGATTGTTTATTTTTTATTTTTTTATTTAATTCTTGAATAAGCAGTCCTTTTGACATTTCAATTGTTGGTATACTCATATCATGCATTGTATAAGCATGTAAGAACATCAAGCCTCCTAATGCTGAGCGAAATAAGCAACCACCATCTCTTGGTTTTTCAAAAAAATCCTGTTGTGCGCTATGAGAACGGAATGAAAATGGCATAGATGCCACCACGCATTCTAAGTTACTATGCAAATGGCAACATATGTCGACAGCATGTTTTAATGGAAATTGAATAGTAACTTGTGGAGCAAATTCGAGTCTTTCATCAATTTTGTTTATTAGTTTTGTGTTCATTTTAAAATCAGAATATTCCTTTGTTTTGCTAATACAAAAATCTGTTTCAGAGATGCCTTTTCCAATTTGAGTTAACCACTGCTCAAAAGAGATATTGGATTTTTCATCGGTTTTTTTTAAATATCCAAGCACTTCGTTAATGCTCTTCATGCATACTGTTAAATATTCCTGCTCGTAAAATGCAAAAGGTTCTGTAACAAATTCTATGTCAGTACTATCTATTTCTACATGCCACAGTTTTTTATTTTTATAATTCATTTCAAATAATGGGTTTTTTTGAATTTTATAGCTTTTCTCTTTTGTCCAAGGTAATATATCTCCTCCCATTTGGAATTCAAAACCAATGCGAAATGGTACTATGTGATTGTCAGCCATAAATTTTTGCAGAGCTTTCTTTGTGTCACGCAACAGCGTTTTTGTTTTTTCATATTGTTCTTTTAACATTTTGCAATGGGCAATAATTGGTCTTCCATGAATTTGTTTTGCGCTAGAGGATGATGTGTCCGCTAGAGTGTTGCCAAAATATTTTGACTTGGATGATATTAATTTTTGTATTTCGTGTACTGCTTTTTCGATTGCTATTATGGTATTAATGCTATTTGCAA
>JAIRMQ010000006.1 GCA_031258575.1 Holosporaceae bacterium
AAGGAAGAGCGCTCACTGAAAATAATTATACATTTGCCTTAAAAGAAATTACGAAGGCCGGAGATTATACAGGAAAATTATATGACGGTAATAATCTAATAACCGAATTAGTTATAAATGTTCAGAATGAAGGCGGAAAACGAAATGACGCTTTTGAGAATGCGTTCTAAGGAGCAGAGAAATGATTGGGAAATTAAAGGAATGCTTTGACGAAATGGTAGTCTATAAAGACCTAAAAAAAAGTAACTTCTTTTCTTCCTTAAGCCTTCCTTCGTTTATGCGAGATTGGCTTTTAAAACGGTTTGAAGATGGAAACGGAGAATTCGATATTAAAGAAATGTCGGGTTTTATAAACAAGTATCTTCCAAACAGGGATGAGTGGATTTCTATCAAAAATAGAATAATCTATGAAGGAGAAAAGGTAAAATTATTAGCAAAAGTGTCATCTGATATAGGTATTAAAAAAGGGGAGATTTCTTTTGCTATGCCTGATTTTGGATTAACCAGCAAAGATACCATTATAGAAGATCTTGTATGGGAATCATGCAAAGATGAATTAGTAGGAGGTAGAGAATCTTGGGGTATGGTAGAACTTGGATACAGGCCGCCCGATAAAAATCTTAAATCAGATGGAAAGATTAAACTCGTTTCCTTTAAGAATTTTTGTCCGTATGCTATTGACCTGGATTTTTACAAGGATGCCCGCAAGGAATTTGAAACTTCTGAATGGATAGATATTTTGTTGGGTGCTGTTGATTATAATGCAGAAGGTTATGGAGATGATGAAGAAAAAAAGCTAGCCATGCTTACGCGATTACTTCCTTTTGCTGAAAAACGATTAAATCTTATTGAGCTTGCCCCGAAGGGAACTGGGAAATCTTACCTTTTTGGCAGAGTTAGCAAATATGGATGGCTATCTTCTGGCGGAGTGATGAGCCGCGCAAAAATGTTCTATGACCAAAACAAGAGAATGGAAGGTTTGGTTGCCGGTAACGATTTTGTTACACTGGATGAAGTACAGACTATTTCCTTTACTGATGTCGATGAAATGAGGGCTGCTCTTAAAGGCTATCTGGAATCCGGCATATTTACGGTTGGAAATTATGAGGGGACCGCTGATGCAGGTGTTATATTATGCGGCAACATAAAAAAGGAAACGATGGATGGCGATGGCTATCGCAATATGTTTGAAGAACTTCCTGATGTTTTCCATGAGTCGGCGTTAATTGAACGGTTCCACGGTTTTATTAAGGGGTGGAATATACCACGCATGATTGATGACCTTAAAATATGCGGATGGGCGCTTAATTCCGAATACTTTTGTTCAATATTGCACGAGTTGCGGAGCGATATGAGTTATCGGGCTATTGTAGATGAACTGGTTATAGTTCCTGAAGGAGCGGATACAAGGGATACAGAAGCGGTTAAAAGAATTGCTACGGCCTACTTGAAATTGATATTTCCTAATGTACGGAATATTGACGACATTACTTCAAGAGAATTTAAGCGCTATTGCCTTGATAGGGCAAAGAAGATGCGAGATACGATTAAATATCAACTTGGAATTTTGGATATGGAATATAGAGGAAAGGACGTACCCATTTTTAGGATTAGAGAACAGGAATAACATGGATTCCAGGATGTGCTATATTTGCGGAAAAAGAATAAACACCAAAATGAGATCGGGATCAATAAAAAATTTTATGGTAGAAATACGCAATATTATTATTGTTATGATTGTCTTTCCGAAAAACTTAAAATTACGAAGGAAGAACTATTTTGGAAAATAGAAGAGTTTAAATCACAGGGCTGTGCGCTCTTTGATTAAATTGTAAACGCAGGAGTATATTTTCATGCCAAAAAACGTACAAATTCGTAATAGTACCGCCGAATTTCTCATCTTTACCAGTATAAAAGTCTGTGTCCGGGACGGAACAATTTGGCTAAGTCAAAAAGTTATTGCAACCCTTTTTGACTATTCTGTGCTTCAATATTATTACTAAGGAAGTAGATTTATGGCAAAAATACCGGTCCGAGAAAAAAAATTCTTTGCAGAAATAGCAGCCATTTTACGGCAAGGAAGGGCCGTTGTGTATAAAGCAGTAAATTCTGCGATGGTCGAAACTTATTGGCATATTGGAAAACGTATTGTTGAACAGGAACAGAATGGTAAGAATCGTGCTGATTACGGGGACTATCTCATAACTAACCTGTCCCGCTATTTGGGCGATGCTTTTGGAAAAGGTTTTACAGAAGCCAATATTAGAAATTTCAGGCAATTTTACCTTACCTTTCCAGTATTAGATGAATTCGCTACGCACTGCGTAGCGAATCTTACCTGGACACATATTCGTCAGATAATGCGTATCAGCAGTGAAAACGAACGGAACTATTACCTTTCAGAATCAAGTCAGCAAAATTGGAGCACTCGTACACTTGAGCGTAATATAAGAACCGGTTATTACAGACGTATTCTTTCTTCGCAAAAGGCAGGAATTAAACAACTCGCAAAGAAGTCATCATCTCCTATCGTTGCTGAAAATTTTATCAAAGACCCCTACGTGTTAGAGTTTTTGAATGTTCCTGAAGACTTGGCAAGCCAGGAAAGTCTTTTAGAGTCAGAAATCATTAATCATCTACAGAAATTTCTTTTAGAATTGGGGAAAGGGTTTTCCTTCGTTGCCCGCCAGCTTCGTATCAGTACGGAAACATCTCATTTTTATCTGGATCTTGTTTTCTATAATTACCTCCTGAAGTGTTTCGTGGTTATATATCTTAAAACCAGAAAATTGACTCATCAAGACATAGGACAAATGGATATGTATGTCCGTATGTTTGATGCCTTAAAAAAGGGCCACGATGATAACCCTACACTCGGAATAATATTTTGTACCGCTAAAGATGAGACCATAGTAAAGTATTCTGTATTGGAAGAAAACAAACAAATATTTGCTTCAAAATATAAAACCATACTTCCCACTGAAACCGAACTGGCCGATCTTGTTTCCCAAGAAAATCAAAAATTATTGGAAGACAAAACAGCCATTCATGCCAAGATGAGGCATAGGACGAGAATTATTTAAGAGATTCATTGACAGTTTTAACCA
>JAIRMQ010000025.1 GCA_031258575.1 Holosporaceae bacterium
AACTTCACAGATCCATGTGCTCCGCTTTTAAACGAGGATTGCGAATTATAACAAACTCTTTGTTTTACCTCTCTTTTCCTCATGCTTTGTGGATGCCCCTGTGATCCGTCGGGTGGTAAGTTCTGCCTTAGTTGTTTTGCTTGCATGTAGCTAAAAGAAAGCTAATACCCTCAAAAGCAACAGCTTTAGTTTAAACTTTAAGACTTGACTGTATTGTGCAATCTGAAGGCATAAATATGGTTATACAGCGTGGTTTTTATAAACTTTGGAGGAGCAAATTATGAGCAAGCAATTGATTAAAATGATACTAGTAGCTATACTTTTAGTCGTACACGAGTCTGTAACTTTTGGTATGGATTTGCCTGGGGTTTCCAAAAAGGAATTCACGATAAAGGGAACAAAAATAGAGCAGATACATTTCCCTGAAATAGATTCGACGCAGGTGTTTTCTACAAAGGAAGCTATTGTATCTTCTACTGAAAATGTATGGAAATTAGTTACAGCAACAATGCAAACCGCAGGTATAGGGACTCACAATAGAAAATGGAGATCCGATATTCCGGGAAATGTTTATGCAAGTCTCTCTTTCCCATGGAAATTAGATTGGGGTGATGCTGTTGTATGCGAAAAAGTATCTGCTATAGCGGTGTTTTCTACATTAAAAACTTTTTTTGATATAGTGCCCAATGTACGGCCAGATATGAAATTTAAATGGCCGAATGATGTGATAGTTGATGGAAAGAAAATTTCTGGATTAATGGTAAATATACTTCCTATTTCTGGTGAATCTCATCAATGCACGATTGGAATTGGAATAAATTTTAAAAGAAGATGGTAAGGCAGAAAATACCGCCATTGTAACTGGAACCTTGAGAAAATATGAATGATGATATAGCTTAGCAAACAGCTGGTTTTTTGATCAGTTGTTTACTATGTGGTATTTTGGTCGTTGGTTTTGTTGTTGTTTCTTGAGAATGTATGTTATGGCGGCGTGGATTCTTTTGTATAAAGATGTTGGTGTTTCGGATAATAGTTTTAAGCATACCTGCGGTTTTTTTAAAGAAAGTGCCCAAATTGTAGATTCTGATTTTTTAAAAAAAGGTGGTAGCTGGGTAGAAGGTTCCGGGATGTTAGTTATTCCCGGCGGAGCTGACAAGCCATATGATGAAAAATTGAGAGGAGTAGGTTGCGAAAATATCAAGGCGTTTGTAAGAAATGGTGGAACCTATTTGGGAATATGTGCCGGAGGGTATTTTGGTACTTCGAAAGTTGAATTTGCATTGGGAACAGACATTGAAGTTAACGAAGTCAGAGAGCTTTCATTTTTCCAAGGTGTATCTCGCGGTCCTTTTTTAAAAGATTTCATTTACAAGAGCGAAAAAGGAGCATGTGCTGCTAAAATAAAGCTGTTGCATAATGGTGACATTTTCTATGCATACTTTAATGGAGGATGTATGTTTGATACGTGTAGCGTAAAACCTAAGGATATGGAGAATATTCAGGTATTGGGCGTGTATGCAGATAAGGATGAGGCACCAGCCATAGTAAAGTGTAAGTACGGCAAGGGGTACGCTATATTAAGTGGTGTTCATTTTGAATATGACCCCTTAATAATGAAGGATGACACGGAGAATCAAGAAATTCTTCAACCAATAATTGATGCCATCGTAGAAACGCGGAAAGCAAGGGATCGTTTTATACATTCGCTGTTTGGTAATCGCAAATTTTAATCCTGGTGTCCCATTTGCTCCTGCAGGAAGATCAAGCACTGGTTGAGGAGCTGGAGGTGGCGGAAGCATCCCATCCGCATTTACAGCACCCCCCCAATCATCACGACCATCAATATTTTCAGTAAAATTTTCATAAGCGTCTTTTCATATAATCATATAAACTGACTTGAGTTTGATTATACGTGCAAAAGTTTTACAAAAGGTCAAAAAAAAGAATTTTTTCTAAAAAAGCAAAACAGGCATATAGCGTTGATCAATGAAAAGACAAATACTGCTGCGATTACATGGAAGATTGTTTTTTAAAAGACGAAAACAACCTTGATTTTGCGCGGTTCCATTCTCTTTCTTTAATCGCTTCTCGTTTATCGATTTCTCTTTTCCCTTTTCCCAATCCTATGGATAATTTCACGAATCCTTTTTCGTTAAAATAAATACTAATTGGTACTAGCGTATATCCGCCTTTTTTTAATTGACCGATTAATTTCAGTATCTGTTTTTTTCGTAAAAGAAGTTTCCTGTTTCTTTTGGGATCATGATTAAAACGGTTGGCGGCAGTATATTCCGGAATATGCATTTGGTAGACAAATACTTCACAATTTTTGGATAATCCAGCATAAGAATCGGTTAAATTAGCTCTATGTTGGCGAAGGGATTTAACTTCGCTTCCGTATAGTACTACTCCGGCCTCTATTTTTTCCAGAATTTCATAATTATAGTTAGCTGAACGGTTATACCCAACTTCCATATATTTTGCCATTAAGTAATTTCCTGTTTCTCCATGAAATTGTCTATCTTTTTTTGTAGATCTGGACTTATCTGACTTAGGGGATTGCGTAACTCATTTGCTATAAGACCAGCTCTGCTCAATGCATATTTTAATGGTGCCGGACTTGGTTCGGCAAACATTAATTCGTGCAATGGTGCTAGAATATCTCTTAAAATACAAAATTTTTCAATGCTATTTTGAAAAAAAGCTTTATACATTTTAGATGATAGAGTAGGAGCGATATTAGCGGTTACAGAAATTATCCCATTCGCCCCCATAGCCAAAGCAGCACAGGCTGTGTCGTCGTTTCCGCTTAGAAAGCTAAATTCCTCTTTTACGTCCTTTCTCCAAAGAGAAAAGCGGGAAAGAATGTTAGAACATTCTTTAATTGCAACGATATTTTTTATAGCGCATAGCTTCTGGAAAGTATCAAATCCGATGTCTGTTCCAACTCTTTGCGGATTATTATATATAATTATTCCCTTAGAAGTATTTTCGCTCAGTCTTTTGAAATGCTCATAAATTTGTTGCTGGGATGGTTTTACATAGAACGGACAAATACACAAAAAGTTATCCACATATTTTTCTGTTTTCTTCATAAGTTCCAAACAGTTATTGGTGGAAGAATCTATGATTCCTCCTATAATTTTTGTTTTTCCATTATTAATTTCAAAAGCTATTTTCAGTAACTTCACTTTTTCTTCGAAAGAGAGAGAGAGAGATTCTCCAGTTGATCCGCACACAACAATTCCGGATATTCCCGAATTTATTAGATAAGATATGTATTTTTCAAAAGCTACTAAATCTACTTCGTTATTTTTAAACGGAGTGATAACCGCAGAAATATATCCACTTAACACGCTACACCTTTTCATAAAACTGGTTAAAATTTATCATTATTTAACCTTAAGCTCAACATAAGATTTGAAATTTCATTAACAATATCTTGCAATTCATTAGTATTTTTCCCTTCGACGGAAATACGAATTACAGATTCCGTACCTGAAGGCCGGACTATTAATTTTCCTCGTCCTTGCAATTGTTTTTCAGTTTTATTGATTAATTCTTTTACAGATTGATGCTCGACAACTGATTTGTTCGGTACTTGAAGATTTCGAGAAAACGATGGAGACAACTCGAAAAAACGCAACTGACTGCATTCTCTCTGATTTTTTAGCATATAATCTATAACTTTCAAACTTGCGTATAATCCGTCACCTGTAGGAGCGTGAGATTTCACAATAATATGTCCAGAAGGCTCTCCACCTAATTCCACGTCATTTGCTTGCATGTATTCAGAGATATATCTGTCTCCAACTTGGGTCTTTATTAGTTCGATTCCTGCGGAAGCAAGATATTTTTCTAACCCAAAATTGGCCATTACGGTAGAGACGACTTGGCGAGTTTCTCCGAACTTGGTTAATATCGCGAGAATATGATTTCCATCTAGAATTTCTCCATTTTCATCTGCTAGGATTAAACGATCTCCGTCTCCATCGAAAGAAATACCAATATCTCCTCCATGTAGCAGAACCGCTTCTCTTAGAATATGTGGACTAGTTGCGCCGCAGTTTTCGTTTATATTCATTCCATTAGGGGAATCATGCAGGGATACAACCTGAAAACCAAACTCTTTTAACAAATTGTGGGCAATTTTTGAAAAAGAGCCATTAGACAAATCAAGAATTATTTTTACTTTTTCTGCGCCCTTGAAAGAAAACGACTTTTTTATCTTTTCCAAATAAAAATCTAACCCAGAGATGTCTGATTCTATTCGGCCGAAATCTTTTTTGTAATCAGTCGATTCATCCATTATTCGTTCTAGATCTTCTTCTTCCGCGTCTTTTAGCTTTAAGCCTGAAGAGTTAAATAGTTTTATTCCATTATCATGGAATGGATTATGAGATGCGGAAATCATAATTCCTACAGATGCTTGGAATTTCGGAACTAATATCGATATCGCCGGCGTAGGAACCACTCCCAATAGTTTTACACCAACACCAAAAGAAGAAAAAACAGCAGCCAAAGCATGTTCGAACATATCTCCGGAAATACGAGTGTCTTTTCCTATTATGACACTGTGTTTTTTAGACATATCGCCGCAGTATTTTAGGTATACCGCCTTTGCTAGCTTCAAGCAGAGATCTACATTTAGCTGATCTCCATTTGCTAATCCTCGGATTCCGTCTGTTCCAAATAATCTACGCAACGATTCTTCTCCACGGCTAGAACTTTACGATTTATTAGATATTATAGTCCGAAAAATTATAGTGGCAAATGCGTGAAATAATCAAATTTTTGGAAAATCAGAGGATTCCTCACAGTATTGAAACGATCCGACTAGTTATGGAAAAACTACATCTAAGAATTAACCCTAACAAAGTAATTGTTGTCGCGGGAACCAATGGAAAAGGATCGACTTGCGCAACTTTACAAACGTTATTAATAGCTGCTGGAAAACAAGTAGGTTTTTTTTCTTCGCCTCATCTTGTGAGAATAAATGAGAGGATTAGATTAAACGGGAAAAATATTTCCAATCCGGATTTTCGCAAAGTCTTTAACAAAATCCATTCATACGCTGACGATCTTAGTCATTTCGAGTATTTAACTCTCATAGCAGTCTATTATTTCTTCGAATTAAAAAATGTAGATTTTGCAGTTTTCGAAGTTGGATTAGGAGGAACTTTGGACGCGGTCAATGCGATTCCTCATAATATCAGCGTTATTACTAAGCTTGGGTTCGATCATGAAAAAACTTTGGGTTACAGTTTGCCGGAAATTGCATCAAACAAATTCGGAATAATTTCTTCTAATAATAAAGTTTTTCATTCGAAGTTTTACGATAGTGAAGTAAAAGAACTCGCGGAAAAAATATCTTTCGCACAATTCGCATTGCTTGTGGAAGCATTCCCATATGATTGTGAGGTGGACGTTTCAGGTAAATACCCAGTTTTTTTTATTAAAACTCCTTTTGGAAAATTTAAAATGAATCTCCAAGGAGAAAGAGCTGCGGAAAATACTGCACTGGCCATTACTGTTTTTGATTATCTTGTCGGTCGTCAGAATACGTCTAAATTTTTGCCGGCAATTAGTAAGGTGAAATGGCCGGGACGTATGCAGAAAATCTCTTATAAAGGACGGGACATTTTTCTTTCAGGAGATCATAATCCTCAAGGAATAAAAAGCTTATGTGATATTTTGGAATTCTACAATTTCGAGAAAGTGCATTTTGTTATAGGGGTTTGCAATGATAAAAAACACAATGAAATGTTGGAACAGTTAGCGAACATCGATGGTTCTTGCGTTTATCTGACGGAAACTCCAGAAAAAACACTCCCAGTATTAGATTACGATGAAAAATTCCGAAAATTGGCGAAGTTTATCTCTTCCAATCCAATAGAAACGCTGGAAACAGCATTATCAGCAGCAAACAGGAATGATTTAATAGTCGTAACAGGCTCTCTCTATTTAGTTGGAAAAATTCTAAAGTCTTTTCGATTAAGTTTATTCATCAATTTTATCATTTTCTATATTTATTTTTGAGGATAATTCTATTTTTTGTCCATTCTCCAAACGAAATACCTTTAAATCTCTGCGTAATCCTTCTTTTTTCTTGACAGAAAAAGCACCTAAAGAGCCATTATAATCACCTTCAATTGAGGAAACTCTCGATTCGATAGATTGCTTTGCTACATTCATAATATCATATCCTATCATATCCAAAATTGATGGGTTTTTTCCAAAAACCGAATAGTATTTTTGTATAAATTCACGTTGCTCCGGATTATCTACAAAAGCAAAAATCACGCCATTCCAAGCATCGGCATTTGATAAAGCAACGGAGTTTAAGGTGAAAACTTCGTTTAATTCAGATATCTTTACAATAGGATCTACTACAAACACTATCTTTCTGCCAGAATTTCTAGCATATTCTGTGGCATCGTTGGTTGAAATACTCGAATATCTCAAAATTTCTAAGTTTTCTCCATCATTATTTTTTTCTAATTCCTTTTTCATAATTTCGATAAGCTGATCTCCAAGTTCTCCTTCTGGAAGAATTGCCAGAAAGTTACAATTTCCTTGGATACGAGCATAGTCAAGCAACGTGCGAATTTCATCCTGCGGAGATATTCCACATGCAAAAACATGATCGCTATTTACTTCCGAATTATTCGAGAATGTCAGAATTGGAACGTTGGAAAAAATAGCGCCAAACTGCTTGGTATCTCGAGAAAATATTGGCCCAATAACCATTTTTGGCTTCTTATTTCTAAAATCATATATCTGAGATTTTTCTATGGACGGATCAGCTATATCCAGCGCGAAAAAATTAATATTTCTCATTTCGGAAGCTGCTAAAACACAGGTATTTAATATGCTTTCTCCCAGCGTCTTTTTATTCCCAGTTAAAGGTAACAAAAGCAGAACTATATTTTCTTGTCCTTCAAAAGTCTTAAGATTAGAATCTACTGTCGTTTCTTCTTTAGGAGGAGATTGTTCTATTTTTTTGCGAACCTCTGAAGAACACGAAACCAACATTATCAGAAGGAGCCACTTTATTGACCAAGGCATTTTTATCATCGCAACTGCTCATTAAAATATCACAGAAATTACATAGCGAGCAGCATAAACCAGGTTTGTATATAGTTGCAACTCCAATTGGAAATATATTAGATATTACATTTCGAGCTCTACGCATCTTAGAAAAAGCAAAATGTATTTTTTCAGAAGATACAAGACAGTCTAGAAAACTGCTGAACTTCTACGAAATAAAAACGCCACTAATTTCCTGTCATGAATATAATGAAGATGAAGTAGCAATTACATCTGCAATAACGAATGAAGAAATTTATGCTCTTATATCAGATGCTGGAACTCCATTAATTTCAGATCCAGGATATAGGATTGTAAATTGGTGTATTTCAAAGGGTTTGGATATTTTCCCAATTCCAGGAGCTAGTGCGTCGATAGCTGGAATAAGCGCTTCTGGATTGCCGACAAATAAATTTACTTTTTATGGCTTTGTTCCTGCCAAAGCTTGCGCACGAAGATCTTTTTTGAAAAATATAAAAAATGTAGATACAACCGCCATCTTTTTCGAATCACCTCACCGTATTCAGGAAAGTCTATCTGATATGTTAGCGCTTTTGGGAAATAGATACTGCTGTATCTGCAGGGAAATGACAAAAATCTTTGAAGAATTCAAGCGAGGTTCCCTAATAGATTTAATAAACTATTATTCTGGATACAAATTGCGAGGAGAGTTCACTATTATAGTATCCGGTAGTGGAAAAAGTGAAATAAATGAAGATGAAGTACTTTCTGAATTATCTGAAATTTTAAAAACGAACACTATCAGAGATTCCATGAAAAAAATCGTAGAAAAATACGATGTTTCGAAAAAAGACTTTTATGAAAAAGCGCTAAAAATCAATCGAGAAAATTAATGAATTCGACAGAATCTAAGGGATACTACGGAGAGTTTCTAGCTATTTTATTATTGAAAATCAAGAGATATAAGATTTTAGCCAGAAGATATAAAACCTCTCTTGGAGAAATAGATATAATCGCATCTAAAAATAACACACTGGTTTTCGTAGAGGTAAAAGCTAGAAAAACCGTAGAAAAATGTTATATCGCAATTTCAGATAAGCAACTGCAGCGAATTCAACGTGCATCTGGTATTTTTATCAATCGAAATAGAAACTTTCAACAGTATTTTATTAGATTCGATGTAATTCTGGTTTCGGATTGGAAATGGCCAATTCATATTCAAAATGTCTCGATGTGATTGACAGATTGATTCAGTAATCATATAATTAACGTGCTTTTCGAGGAGGGATGGCCGAGCGGTCAATGGCAGCAGACTGTAAATCTGCCGACGAAAGTCTACGAAAGTTCGAATCTTTCTCCCTCCACCATGCTATGGTGATTTTTGAAAATCTTTTATGGTTTTTTTCGTAGTCTATAGGGG
>JAIRMQ010000038.1 GCA_031258575.1 Holosporaceae bacterium
AAAAGATATACAGTCTGAACCGTACAGCAGTAAAAATAGTAAATTTGCTCCGTATTGCTCTAGTTCGAATGATACACTATTCAAAAAAGAATCTTTAGAAGTTAAGGATGCGGAGCCGCAAAATAAAAATCAAGAAATGAACGAACAAAAACCGCTTTCTGGTGTGTTGTTTTCTCAAACGCAGCTTGATGAAACAAATAAGGAAATCGAGAAAGCTGAGGAAGACGAAAAGGATAAAAAAGCACCAGAAGAAAAACAAATCGTAGTGCCCCCAGCACCTTCCCGGAAACCTAGATCCTCCAAAAAAAATACGCAGCCAACAAAAGAAGAAATAGAAAAACAATTAGAAGAATTGCAAGAAGAAGCAAAGCAAAAGAAAAAACCTGAAAAGAACGAATCAATACCTAAACAGATAACTAATATTTCCGGTCTAATTAGTAATGCGAAAAGAGTTTTATCGGAAAAGGATTTTAATCTATTATTCCGAAAAGAAATAATTTATACTCCCGATAATAAGTATCATATGAATTTAGCCAACGATTTTCGCACTCATAAAAACCTTTTTCCAAGACTAAAAGATCCCGAGCCTTTTATACTAAAAATTCAAACAGCTCTAGATACTATTCCTGATACTATTACAAATAGAAATGTAATAGAGGAACCTTTGAATGAAATACTGTCCATGCTATCTTCTATGGAGACTCAGTCTATTAATGCTTTTTCCACAATATTGCGGGAAGTGGTTATGGCCAAATTGCATAAAATAGATGAAGATAATATTTTCAGTGTAATGCAAGATTTTCTTCTAGCAGAAAGCACGTATTTGAATGATTTTTCGAGTGATTCTTCGTTAGATTCCTCAAGTAAAGAATTTATTTTAAAAAATATCGGCTATATAGAGCAGCAACAGAGTTTGTTAGCATTCCTACACGGCATCGGTAATGAATCAGTGAAAAGTGAAGATATTAGATATTTACTTACTACAGAGATGCCGCCCACATTTTTGTGGATGGTTAAAGCTTTTCTTGCCTATAGCTGCATTAATAGTTTGGGAAATTTGGCAAATAATTATAAAACAACCAACGATGTCCTTTGTTTTTTTCAAACTTCCGCAAGTGAATTTTTAAGCAAGAACCAATTTGATCTACTAACCCCATTCATTCCTAGGATGCAATTTTTTTATGAAGAATGCAGTAGGCCTACTACTAATGGGGATAGAACAAAAAAATTGCTTTTTTCATTTTTAGAAACGAAAAATTCAGAGATCTTAGGGAAAAATATTTCTTTCCTTGATGATAGTATAAAAGAATATGAGAGGATTCACGACATTTCTTGTAGTGAAGAAGATATGAGTTTTTTGAAAAATGACCTGCCCATTTTACTGAAGAACTTTTTTTCAACTTCTATCAAAACGTTAGCTCAGACTTTTAAGCAGAAAAGTATATCTCAAGAAGAAGCAAATAAATCAAAGGCATTATTGGATAGATTGAAGATTTTTTCAGAGAAAGCCATCGAGACTGAGAAACCTGAACTGCCTCGTCAATCTTTAAGCCCTCTCTTTCAGCATAAGAAAAAAACCAAACTTCCAACTCAACATAGGAAAGCTCAAACACCTTCTGAGAATGAAAAGCTCTTATTTGCAACCAATGAGTTTTTTAGAGCTTTCCTCGATGGGAAATATGGTAATTAGCTCCGCTGTGCATTTTTGGGATTTTACGAACAGGAGTGCCTTAACGATTCAGGGATATCTGCTTATAGAAACGTGGTATTTGTTGCTATTCCTTGGTTTTGTGTCATATGAAGAGAAGGCTAGAATGATGTTAGAGTTGGCGAAAACTTTATGGAAATATAACAATTATCGTTATAATATTTAATTGAAGACGCAACTTTTACAGAGTATATATATGGCAAATAACAACCTTGAGACTGCCTCATATCTATTGAACTAATACACTTCGTAAAATAGCTTGACTTTTGCTCGGTAATTTGCAAGAATGACTCCACGGAAAGGAGTTTTTTTATGAAAGTTGTAAATTCTTTAAAAACTATTAAGTCTAGACACAAGAATTGCCGTCTTGTTAGGCGGAAAGGTAGAGTCTACATAATAAACAAAATTGATCCTCGTTTCAAAGCGAGGCAAGGATGATTTCTCATTATTTTACACAAACGAAGGAATTTTTTAATGTCAGATGAAGCGAATTTGGAGTTTGCTGATCTTTTTGAGCAGTCTTGTAAAAACAGGACTTGGGAAGATAGAGTCGTAAAAGGCACGATAACGGCCATTGATAATAATTTTATAACTGTTGATGTTGGATTAAAATCCGAAGGAAGAGTTCCGGTGGATGAATTTGCTCATGGTAGAGAAAAAACTGAATTGAAGGTTGGTGACAAAATCGATGTTTACATAGATCGCTACGAAGGTAGAAATGGATCGATTGTATTAAGCAGAGAAAAAGCTTTGCGCGCGGCTGCTTGGGACGATTTCGAAAAAGCCTTTAAAGCTGGAACTACTATAATGGGGACCTTGTATAGCCGAGTTAAAGGCGGGTTCATGGTTGATCTTAACGGAGCTACGGCTTTTCTTCCAGGAAGCCAAGTTGATGTTCGTCCAATGAAAGATATAACATCTCTTATGGGCGTTGAGCAACCATTTCTAATTTTAAAAATGGATAAATTGCGGGAAAATATAGTGGTTTCGAGACGTGGAGTCCTAGAAGGGGCGAATGCGGAAGAAAGAGCTAGAGTAGTCTCGAATCTTACGGAAGGACAAGAGATAACAGGTATTGTAAAAAATATTACGAATTATGGTGCCTTTGTAGACATTGGCGGAGTTGATGGACTGCTTCATAACACAGATATTTCTTGGAAGAGAGTTAATCACCCGTCGGAAGTTCTACATCCGGGGCAAGAAGTAAAAGTGAAACTAATAAAATTTAATAAAGAAACGCAGCGTATCTCTTTGGGAATGAAGCAATTAACCACAGATCCTTGGGGTGGTGTCGACGTCGAATTTAAAGTGGGCGCTAGAGTAAAAGGAAAAGTTACAAACGTAACGGATTACGGTATTTTCGTTGAAATAAAAGAAGGAGTTGAGGGACTTATCTATATCTCAGAAATAAGCTGGAAAAAGAACATATCCCCTTCAAAAATCGCAGTAGCAGGAGAAGAAATAGAAGTTGTAATTTTAGATGTGGATATGGAAAAAAGACGTATTGGCCTTGGTTTAAAACAGCTTCAGGCGAGTCCGTGGGATGACATAGAAAAAGAACTTTCGGTCGGTCAAGTTTTCGAGGGAATTATATCCAGCGTGACAGATTTCGGAATTTTCGTAAAAATAAATGATAATGTAGATGGCATGGTTCATATTAATGATATTTCCTGGGAAAAAGTAACCGAGGAAGATCTGGCGAAGTATAAGAAAAATGATGTGATAAAAGTAAAAGTTCTTGATATCGATCGAGAGAAAGAAAGGATTTCTCTTGGTATTAAGCAACTTACAGAAAATCCGCGCGGTGGCGCTACTGTCAATATGAAGAAAGGCGCAGTTGTTACTTGTATAGTTTCCGGAATCAAAGAAGATGGAATCGCGGTAAATCTAGTGAATGGAGCATCTGGAATTATCAAAAAAATAGATTTGGCTAAAGATCGACAGGATCGCAGATTTGATAGGTTCGCGGTTGGAGAAAAAGTTGATGCTGAAATTATCTCCATCGATAAAACGGGAACTAAAATCGGTTTGTCGATAAAAGCTCTGGAGATTCAAGAAGAAAAGCAAACAATAAGAGAGTATGGTTCCTCTGACAGCGGAGCAAGCCTTGGAGATATCCTAGGAGTTGCCGTCGGCCAAAAAAAAGAAGAGTAACCTATTCCCATGGCGGTTATAATTTAATAAAAAGCTTCTATTTTACTGAAGAGGAGTTTCATCGAGCAATCCGGGTTTAGGAGTGAAAACAACATAATAAGAAAAAAATGCACGACAATGCGTATTTTTTAATTTTCTCGAGAATGTATGTTACTTCATCTTCAAACTCTTTTCCATAAGTCATGAAACCGTGAATTGTTCCGTTAGTTTGGATAACATCAACTTTTGTGTTTGCCGCCTGCAATTTCTCTGCAAAATACATCTGCCCGTCCAATAAAATATCGCATTGAGCTGGAACTAATATAGTTCTCGGAAATATGCTCATATCTTTTTGTAACAGGGGATACACAAGCGCGTTGGACATCACATCTTCCTCCAAACAAGATTTTCCAACATACCAGGACAGCGATGCCACGGTTCCAATTTTTGTTAGAGCTCCATTTTCGTATGCTTTATAGGACGGAGATGCAAAATCATTTGATAAAGCAGGGTAAAAAAGTATCTGAGCATGTGGCCCGGAATGACGCATTTCATCTGCGAGCCTGATACAAAGGGCCGCACACAAATTTCCTCCCGCACTGTCTCCGGCAAGAATGATTTTTTTGCCCACAAAAGTATTAACGCACCATTGATAAGCAGAACAGAAATCTTCCAACGGAATTGGAAATACAAATTCCGGCGCCAAACGATAATCTACTGCAATGACCTCTATCTCAAGAATTTTAGCCATTTTTCTACACAGATAATCATGCGTATCAAGATTCCCCTGAATCCATCCTCCTCCATGTGCAAATAATATGATGCCGTCACTTCCGAGATTTGTGGGAACATATCTTCTCATCAGAATTTTATAATTGTCGATGGCAATAAAAAGATTCTCAACTTTCTCCATTCGCTCCGAGATTCCTGCATGCCTGCTAAAAAAATCATTGGCCATACAACGATTCATCTGAGGAGAAAAAGATAAATTCTCTTCAGCAGCCTTTTGTAGCATCTTTTGA